>NZ_JBACFR010000157.1:0-12777 GCF_056262345.1 Homoserinimonas sp. | reverse complement strand
TGTCGGCGTTAACCACGAGAGCTACGACCCCGAGCGTCACCACATCATCTCCAACGCGTCGTGCACCACGAACTGCCTTGCTCCTCTTGCCAAGGTGTTCAACGACACGTTCGGAATCGAGCGCGGTTTGATGACAACGGTCCACGCCTACACGGCCGACCAAAACCTCCAGGACGGCCCTCACAAGGACCTGCGTCGCGCCCGCGCTGCCGCAATCAACATCGTCCCGACCTCCACTGGTGCGGCAAAGGCCATTGGCCTTGTCATGCCTGAGCTCGTCGGCAAGCTCGACGGTTTCGCCCTGCGCGTTCCTGTCCCCACCGGGTCCATCACGGACCTCACGGTGACGGCATCGCGTCCTGTGACCGTGGACGAGATCAAGGATGCTTACCGCGCAGCCGCCGAAGGCTCGCTCAAGGGCATCCTCAAGTACACAGAAGACCCGATCGTTTCGAGCGACATCGTCACCGACCCGCACTCGTCGATCTTCGATGCTGGCCTTCTGCGCGTCATTGGTGACCAGGTGAAGCTCACTGCCTGGTACGACAACGAGTGGGGTTACTCCAACCGCCTCGTCGACCTCACGGAATACGTCGCAGACCGCCTCTGACTCCCTTCGATCAAGAAAGCTCAGATGACTCTCCGCACTCTCGATTCTCTCGGTGACCTCAAGGGTCGCTCCGTCGTGGTTCGCTGCGACCTCAATGTGCCGCTGGACGGGTCCGTCATTACGGATGACGGACGAATCCGAGCGTCGCTGGCAACACTGCGTCGGCTCTCCGAGGCAGGCGCACGGGTCATAGCGATCTCACACCTCGGTCGCCCCAAGGGCGCGCCGGAGGATCGGTTCAGCCTCGCGCCTGTCGCAGAGCGGTTGTCTGAGCTTCTTGACGCGCCCGTCGCGTTCGCAACCGACACCGTTGGGGACTCCGCCAGGGCCGTTGTTTCTTCGCTACGCGATGGCGATGTTGCCCTGCTGGAGAACCTCCGGTTCAACCCGGAGGAGACGTCGAAAGACGAGTCGGTTCGCGAGGGCTTCGCGGCCCAGCTCGCTGCATTTGGTGATGCGTTCGTCTCCGACGGTTTCGGCGTAGTACACCGCAAGCAGGCGAGCGTCTATGAACTAGCCAAGGCGCTTCCGAGCGCCGCTGGACTGCTCATCGCCACGGAGCTGGATGTTCTCGAACGCCTCACCGAACGCCCTCAGAAGCCGTACACGGTAGTTCTTGGCGGCTCCAAGGTGTCCGACAAGCTCGGCGTCATCGGGCACCTCCTTCCCAAGGTCGACACGTTGCTTATCGGCGGGGGAATGATGTACACCTTCCTCGCCGCTCAGGGTTACGGAGTCGGGGCAAGCCTTCTTGAAGAGGACCAGATCGAGACGGTCCGCGGCTACCTTGCCGAGGCAGAGCGCCTCGGCGTCGAAATCGTGATCCCCGTGGATGCCGTGGTCGCATCCAAATTTGGTGCGGATGCCGAACATGTCGTCCGCGCCGCCGACAAGCTAGAAGACACGCCATGGGGTGCGTCGGGCCTCGGACTCGACATCGGGCCAGCGACGGCGGAACGTTTCGCCTCCGCTATCGCCTCGTCGTCAACCGTGTTCTGGAACGGCCCCATGGGAGTCTTTGAGATCGAGGCATTTGCGGAGGGCACCAGAGCGGTGGCCGAGGCGCTGACTCAGGTAGACGGCCTTTCCGTCGTTGGCGGTGGCGACTCCGCCGCCGCTGTCAGAGCCCTTGGCTTTGACGATTCCCAGTTTGGTCATATTTCTACGGGCGGCGGCGCAAGCCTCGAGTTTCTCGAAGGCAAGTCCCTCCCCGGCTTGGAGGTCCTCGGTTGGCAGTGAAAACAGGCTCTGCGGGCGGACGCGTTCCGTTCATCGCAGGCAACTGGAAGATGAACCTCGATCATCTGCAGTCGATCGCTTTTGTGCAGAAGCTCGCATGGAGCCTCAAGGATGCTCGTTTCGATTTCTCCGAGGTCGAAGTTGCCGTCTTCCCGCCATTCACCGACCTGCGCTCGGTGCAGACGCTGATTGCCGCTGACAAGCTCCAGCTCAAGTACGGCGCGCAGGATCTCTCGACCCACGACTCGGGCGCCTACACCGGCGAGATCTCTGGTGCGTTCCTCAAGGCACTCGACTGCGAGTACGTGATCATCGGGCATTCGGAGCGTCGCACGCTGCACAACGAGACTGATGGTGTTGTTGCGGCGAAGGTCGCTGCCGCACTCAAGCACGGGCTCGTCCCCGTGATCTGTGTCGGAGAGACAGCCGACGATCTCGCCGAGCATGGTCCGAGCGCGGTGCCGGTTGCGCAGCTCACGGCCGCTCTCGCTGGCGTAGCTCAGGGTGCCAATGTCGTTGTGGCGTATGAGCCCGTCTGGGCGATCGGATCGGGCCAGGCTGCGACGCCTGAGCAGGCAGAACAGGTTGCCGTTGCTCTTCGCGCGGTGGTCAGCTCGGCGCTCGGTGACGAGGCTGGGGCAGCAACTCGCATTCTGTACGGCGGTTCCGTCAAGTCCTCAAACATTGCCGGATTCCTGCGTCAGCCGAATGTCGATGGCGCGCTCGTCGGTGGCGCAAGCCTGGATGTCGCCGAGTTCTCGAGCATCAGCCGGTTCAAGAGCCACGTCGGCATCTGATCGAGCCTGCCGCCGCCTGTGAGGCGTCGGCTATACTGATCAACGGCTTACCTGCTCCCGAGTGCGTACCGTCCGCGCCGCGGGCACCATCGAAAGGCTTTTCGTGCAGATTCTTCAGGTCATCCTGCAGGTCATCCTGGGCATCACCAGTCTCCTGCTGACGCTGCTTATCCTGCTTCACCGCGGGCGAGGTGGCGGCCTGTCCGACATGTTCGGTGGCGGCGTAACCTCGAACCTCGGTTCATCGGGCGTTGCGGAGCGCAACCTCAATCGTTTCACGGTGATTCTGGGACTGGTATGGATCACATCCATCGTCGTCCTCGGACTCATCACCAAGTTCGACTCGGCAGTATAAGGAGCAATCGTGGCATCAGGTGGCAGCGCCATTAGGGGGTCGCGCGTAGGCGCAGGGCCCATGGGCGAGCAGGACCGCGGTTTCCACGCGGAGCGTATTCAGGTTCATTACTGGTGCGGCAGTGGCCACCAGATGAGCCCCTACTTTCTCGCGACGATCGAGCCAGAAGAGATTCCTGAACAGCTCGACTGCCCGAACTGTGGCGCTCCTGCCGGCCGGGACCGCGAAAACCCTCCCAAGGTTGCGAAGCTCGAGCCCTACAAGACCCACCTTGCTTATGTGAAGGAGCGCCGCACCGAAGAGGAGGCAGTTACTCTTCTCGAGGAGGCCCTGACTCAGCTTCGGGCCCGCAGAGGCTCGGTCGCTCAGTAAGAGCGCTCACACAGACTGCGAACCGCTCCCGACCATTGGTCGGGAGCGGTTCAGTCGTTAACGAGTCGGACGTGACCGGAGTCGACTGGTCTTAGTCGTTGCCGTCAATGAGATCGCGGGGGACATCGACGGCCGCGTCGTTATCGACGAAGAAGATCGTTTCGCGCTGGCCCTGAACGCCCGCTACGGGAACGAGATGGACGCTGGCGCCCGCCAGTGCGAGGCCCAGCGCTGACGCCTTGTCCTGGCCCGCGACAACAAGCCACACACGTTGAGCCTTGTTGATCACCGGCATGGTGAGGCTCAAGCGCTCGGGCGGAGGCTTGGGGGAGTCGCGGATGGCGACCACGGTTCCGGCATCGTCGAGCTCTCCTCGGCGGGGGAACAACGACGCCACATGCCCGTCGGGGCCGACGCCGAGAAACAGGAGGTCAAACGACACAGCGTCGTCGCCGGGAGCCGCCGCACTGCGGAGTTCTTCTGCGTACTTGATGGCGGCCTCGTCGAGCGTGAGACCGGAGTCAGCGGCAGGGAACACGTGAAGATTAGCCTCGGGAACCTCGACGGATCCGAGCAGAGCATCCCATGCCTGCTGCGCATTGCGATCCGCGTGGTGGGCGGGAACCCAACGCTCGTCACCCCACCACAGGTCGATCCGGCCCCAGTTGATGGTGTTGCGGAGCGGTGATGCGGCGACGGCGGCAAGAACGCCAATGCCGACCGAACCACCCGTGAGGCACACACTCACCCGCGACTGCTCGGATTGCAGCGTAACGATCTCGGCGATAAACCGGCTGGCAACGGAGTCAACCAGCGCATCCTTCGAGTCGTGCACAATCACTTGGCGCCGCGCCTGCGTCATGGTCGCTCCCGATTCTGGGGCTCGGCCAGGTTGCTGAGCCCTTCAACGACCACCGTACCGAACAAGTTGTCCGGGTCGAGGCGCCGTAGCTCCTCGGCGAGGCAGTCGCGCAGGCTCCGTCGGGGCAGCGAAATGTCGTGGACGGGCTGGCCTGGCTGGGTCAGGGTGGCGATGGGAGCGTGCGTCCGCTCCAAGACGATGTCACCCGATGCCCTGCTGAGGGTGACTCCGTGGATTCCAGAGGCTCCCTCGGTCGTCAGCTCGTACGACACGATCACCTCAAGCTGTTTCTGCAGCCATGCGGCGAGGAGGCGGGTCGACGGTGAGTCGGATGATCCGCGCACATGGACTGCGGTCACCGAGTCATAGGGTGGCTGGTCCAGTACAGCGGCGAGTTGAGCACGCCAGAGCGTGAGCCTGGTCCACGCGAAGTCAGTGTCACCGGGGGCATAGCTCGAACTGAGGCCTTCGAGAAAGGCTCCGGGGTCTTCGTGTGCGGCGGAGTCAGTGATGCGACGTTGCGCAATCCGACCGAGCGATGATGCCGAAACAACATCCGGTGTGCGGCCTGGCCACCACGCGACGACGGGGGCGTCGGGCAGCAGCAAGCCCATGACAAGGCTCTCTTCACTCCGGGCGTTATCGCCATAGGCCATGAGCACAATGACCTCGCTGGCCCCTGCATCGCCACCGACACGGATCTGTGCGTCTAGGCGTGTCGGCGTGGTGTCTCCGAGCGGGGGAGTCGAGACCACGATCACTCGCATGGGGTGCTCGCGCGAGGCATCGTTTGCTGCCTCGATCGCCTCTTCTTCTTTTCCGATCTCGGTGGAGATCACGAGGGTAAGCACGCGCCCGAGCGCGACGACGCCACCCTCTTCCCGAAGACGCACGAGGGCTTTAGAAATAGCACTGCCGTTGGTGGTGGGCAGATCGACAATCACGGGCGTCTCCAGGTGCGGCCGTCACGAGCGAGAAGCTCGTCGGCAGATGATGGGCCCCAGGTTCCGGGACGGTACTGCTCCGGCTGCCCCTGGGTCGCCCAGAACTCCTCGATCGGGTCGAGAATCTTCCAGCTGAGTTCGACCTCTTCGTGGCGCGGGAACAATGGCGGGTCGCCCAGCAGCACGTCGAGAATCAAGCGCTCATAGGCCTCGGGGCTGGCCTCGGTGAAGGCGTGTCCATAACCAAAGTCCATCGTCACGTCGCGCACCTGCATCCCGGCGCCGGGGACCTTCGACCCGAAGCGGATGGTGACCCCCTCATCCGGCTGCACGCGAATGACGAGTGCGTTCTGGCCGAGGGCCGAGGTCTGGTCCGCCGCAAAAAGATACTGCGGCGCACGCTTGAACACCACCGCAATCTCGGTTACGCGACGACCGAGGCGTTTACCAGCGCGCAGGTAGAAGGGAACTCCAGCCCAGCGCCGGGTGCCGACATCCAACCGGATCGCGGCAAAAGTCTCGGTGGTGGATTCGGGGTCCATGCCATCTTCTTCGAGAAAGCCGATGACCTTCTCGCCGCCCTGGCGTCCAGCGCTGTACTGCCCGCGCGCCGTGGCCGTCGAGAGATCCTCCGGCAGGTTCACTGCGGCAAGAACCTTCTCCTTCTCGGCGCGCAGCTCAGTAGCGCTGAACGAGATCGGTTCTTCCATTGCTGTGAGAGCGAGCAATTGAAGGAGGTGATTCTGGATGACGTCGCGCGCAGCACCAATGCCGTCGTAGTAGCCGGCTCGGCCACCCACCCCAATATCCTCGGCCATCGTGATCTGAACATGATCGACGTAGTGCGCGTTCCACAGCGGCTCAAAGAGCTGATTGGCAAACCTCAGAGCGAGGATATTTTGCACCGTCTCTTTGCCGAGATAGTGGTCGATGCGGAATACAGAATCCGCAGGGAACACCGATTCGACGACGTTGTTGAGCTCACGGGCCGAAGCCAAGTCACTGCCGAACGGCTTCTCGATCACAACGCGGCGCCATTGGCCCTCACGCTGCTCTGCAAGGCCCGAACGTCGGAGCTGTTCCGTCACAATCGGGAACGACTTGGGCGGAATCGAGAGATAGAACGCATGGTTGCCCATCGTTCCCCGCTCGCGATCTAGCTCGTCGAGGGTAGAACTCAGACGCTCGAAAGCGTCGTCGTCGTCAAACTCTCCCTGCACAAAACGAATGCCCTGGGCGAGTTGCTTCCACACCTCTTCGTCAAACGGCGTTCGAGCGTATTTCTTGACGTTCTCGTGCACAACGCGCTCAAAATCCTGGTCTTCCCACTCCCGGCGGGCGAACCCGACGAGGGCGAACCCCGGTGGCAGCAGACCGCGGTTGGCGAGGTCGTAGACCGCCGGCATGAGCTTCTTGCGCGAAAGGTCACCCGTAACGCCGAAGATGACGAGCGCGCTCGGCCCGGCAATGCGATTGAGCCGTCGATCCGAAGGCAGCCGGAGCGGGTTGAACTCAGACGTGATGTCGACAGGCGCCATTAGCGGATGATGTCCAAAACGGTCTCGACGCCCTGAGGGTTTTCGCTCAGGGTGAGCGTCAGAACGGGTCGACCGTGCGCTTCCAGCACGCTGGCATCGCCGGCGGCCTGCGCGTGAAGAAGCTCACCGAAGGTGAACGGTCGGCCGGGGATTTCAAGGTCTTCGGATGCTGTGCCCACAAGCTGCAAGAAGACGCCGACGGCGGGCCCTCCCTTGTGGAACTGGCCCGTTGAATGCAAAAAGCGCGGACCCCATCCGAATGTCACCGGGCGTGCGGTGCGGGCAGCTAGGCGCTCGCGCAGCAGCTCGAGCTCGGGGTAGGCACCGCGGTCTAGGTAGGCCTGCACCGAAACATAGCCGCCGTCGGGGAGCGACGAGAGAAGTGCTTCGACGGCCGCGTCGATGGACGTTGCAGCCGCAATGATGCTCTGCGTGCCGCGCACCTCGATGCCCGACTCCACAAACGCTGCCGGGGTCGGTTCTGGCTGCTGCTCGAGCAGTCCACGGGTAGCAATCTTGGCCGACTCGACGTCGGGCTGATCAAACGGATTGATGCCGAGGATGCGACCGGCAACGGCCGTTGCGTACTCCCACACGAGCAACTGAGCGCCGAGTGTGCCGCTGATCTCTATCTCGCCCAGCGCGACCTCTTCGGTCTCGCGCTCGCTCTCGACCAGGCGAACGATCTGAACGTCGTTCAAGCCGAGCTTGACCTCCGTTGAGTACTTGTCGAGCACGATCGGCAAGATTCCCTTGCCATCCTTGCCCGTCGACTCGGCGATCAGCTGTTCTGCCCAGTCGGCAAAGCCAACGATGTAGGTGCCGTCGGGCACGATCGCGAGCTTGTCGCGCAACGGCCGGGTGCCGGCGATGGCGGCTCCGAGAATCAGCCCGGGGTTGGAGGGGTGGTCGACGGCGAGACGACCGGCCACGGACGACGCCTCATCCAGGAGTGCCGCGATGTCGACACCGGCAAGGCCGGAGGGCACGAGACCGAATGCCGTCAGCGCGGAGTATCGCCCTCCCACGTTGGGATCGGCGTTGAAGACTCGGTAGCCGTCAGCGCGCGCTGCCTCGTCGAGCGGCGAATCGGGGTCCGTGACGATGATGATGCGGGTAATCGGGTCGATTCCCGCTTCTGCGAATGCGCGTTCATACACTCGCTTCTGGCTGTCGGTCTCGACGGTGGAGCCCGACTTCGACGAGATGACGACGGCAGTGTGGTCGATGCGGTGGTTCAGCGCCCTAAGCACCTGCTCGGGGTCCGTCGCGTCGAGCACAGTGAGCTCAACGCCCGCCGTGCGGGTGATTACCTCGGGAGCGAGGGATGACCCTCCCATGCCGCCGAGCACAATGTGGTCGACCCCCTCCGACCGAAGGCGGTCGCGAAGGGCGATGATGTCATCAACCAGTCCGTCCGAAACAACGACAGCTTCGGTCCAGCCGAGACGCTTCGCGGCCTCGTCTTCGGCCGCAGGGCCCCAGAGGGTGGGATCCTGTGCCGTAATGCGGGAGGCCACGAGATCAGAAACGAGTTGCGGGACGATCCTGTCCACTGCCTCGGCAGCATCTCCGCTTACGCTGATGTCGAAGCTCACCGGGCCGCCTCCAGCGCTGCGCTAACGGTGTCGAGCAATTCGTTCCACGAGACAATGAACTTGTCGACGCCTTCCTTCTCGAGAAGTCCGACAACCTCGTCATATGAAATACCAAGCGAGTCGATGTCGTCGAGCACCTCGTTGGCCTCGGCATACGCTCCGGTGATCGTGTCGCCACGGATGACGCCCTGCTCGAAAGTAGCCTCCATGGTCTTCTCTGGCATCGTGTTGACCACGTTAGGGGCGACCAGTTCGACAACGTACGACGTGGGGTCGAGGGCGGGATCCTTGACCCCGGTCGAGGCCCAGAGGGGGCGCTGCACGTGGGCGCCGGCAGCCAGGAGCGACTTGGCGCGCTCCGTGTCAAACGCCTGCTCGAACACCTGGTAGGCCAGGCGAGCGTTCGCGATGCCAGCCTTGCCTCGCAGGGCGGTCGCCTTGTCGGTACCGATGGCATCTAGCCGCTTGTCAATCTCGGTGTCAACGCGTGACACGAAGAACGAGGCGACCGAGCGGATGCCTGCCAGATCGACACCGGCATCCTTGGCGCGCTCGAGGCCCGTCAGGTATGCGTTGATCACGTCGCGGTAGCGCTCGAGGCTAAAAATCAGGGTCACGTTGACGCTGATGCCCTCGGCGATGAGCGCCGTGATGGCTTCGAGCCCTGCGATCGTCGCGGGTACCTTGATCATCGCGTTGGGGCGGTTGACCTTGGCCCAGAGCTGCGTTCCCTGCTCGATCGTGCCTGCGGCGTCATGCGCGAGTCCGGGTTCGACCTCGATAGAGACCCGTCCATCCTGACCATCCGTCGAGTCGTACACCGGGCGAAGGATGTCGCATCCCGCAGCCACGTCGTCCGTCGTGATCTCGAAGACGGCTTCTGTGACGCTCACGTTGGACTTGGCGAGTGCGGCAACCTGCTCGTCGTAGGCGGCGCCCTTGGCCAGTGCCCCCGCGAAGATCGTCGGGTTGGTGGTGACGCCGACGACACTGCGCTCGTCGAGCAGTCGCTGCAATCCGCCGGAGGTGATGCGCTCACGGGACAGGTCATCGAGCCAGATGCTGACGCCAGCGGCTGACAGTGCTGCGAGGGGATTCGTGGTCATTGCTCTATATTCCTCTGGACTTCTGTGCTGGGGGTGTGGAAGCTCGTGGCCGTTAGACGGCGGCGAGCGATTCGCGGGCAGCCGAGATGGCGTGCTCCGTGGTGACACCGAACTCGCGGTACAGCGTCTTGTAGTCAGCCGATGCTCCGAAGTGCTCAATAGAAACGCTGCGGCCGGCGTCGCCCACATAGCGGCGCCAGGTCAGGTCGAGACCTGCTTCGATGGATACCCGCGCCCGAACGGCCGCCGGCAACACCGACTCGCGGTATTCAGCATCCTGTTCCTCGAACCACTCAAGGCACGGGGCGGAGACGACGCGGGCGTTGATTCCCTCAGCGCGCAGCACCTCGCGCGCCTCGACCGCGATCTGGACCTCAGAGCCCGTTGCGATGAAGATCAGATCTGGCGTGCCGCCGGGGGCTTCGGCGAGCACATAAGCACCGCGGTCGACATTGCGAGCCGACGCGAAGGTGTCACCAGTGGCGTCGCCCTCGCCGCGTTCGAATACCGGCACGTTCTGTCGGGTGAGGGCAATACCGGCGGGTCCTTCTCGGCGCGCCAGGATGGCTTTCCAGGCCCAGGCGACCTCGTTGGCGTCTGCCGGGCGAACGATGTCGAGCCCAGGGATCGCGCGCAGGGTCGCGAGCTGTTCGATGGGCTGATGCGTTGGCCCATCTTCGCCAAGGGCCACGGAGTCGTGGGTCCAGACGTAGATCGACGGTGCCTTCATGAGCGCGGCAAGCCGCACCGCAGGGCGCATGTAGTCGCTGAAGATCAAGAACGTACCGCCGAACGCGCGCGTGTTGCCGTGCAGAACGATGCCGTTCAAAATCGCGGCCATGGCGTGCTCGCGAATGCCGAAGTGTAGGACGCGACCGTACTTGTCGCCCTTCCACTCGTGGGTCGAGTGCTCTGCGGGAACAAACGAGGCTGCGCCTTCGATTGTGGTGAGGTTCGACTCGGCGAGGTCGGCGGATCCGCCCCACAGCTCGGGAATCACCGATCCGAGTGCGCCGAGCACCTTGCCAGAAGCGGCGCGCGTCGAGACCTCCTTGCCTGGCTCGAACACGGGGAGTGCCTCGTCGACGCCCTCAGGCAGATCGCCCGCGAGGATGCGATCGAGCAAGACTTTGCGCTCGGGATTAGCCGCGGCCCACTCGTCGAACTTCGCGTTCCACGCTGAGCGAGCCTCATGACCACGCTCGATGGCGCGTCGGGTGTGTGCGATGACCTCTGGTTCGACATCGAACGACTTCTCGGGATCGAACCCCAGAATCGTCTTAGTGGCGGCGAGCTCGTCGGCTCCCAGGGCAGACCCGTGAATCTTGCCCGTGTTCTTCTTGGTCGGAGCAGGCCACCCAATGATCGTGCGCAGGATGATGAGCGTCGGCTTAGACGTTGTGGCCTTGGCCGACTCGATTGCAGCGTTGAGCTCTGCAATGTCTTCGTGGTATTCGCCGGTCTTTTTCCAGTCGACCGTGAGGACCTGCCATCCGTAGGACTCGTAGCGGGCCGCGACATCTTCGGTGAACGCGATGTCAGTGTCGTCTTCGATGGAGATCTGGTTGCTGTCGTAGATCACGACGAGATTGCCGAGCTGCTGATGACCAGCGAGTGATGATGCCTCGCTCGTCACGCCCTCCTGCAGGTCTCCATCGCCCGCGATCACGTAGATAAAGTGATCAAACGGGCTCGTGCCCTGCGCTGCCTCTGGGTCGAATAGGCCGCGTTCAAAGCGGGCGGCGTAAGCAAACCCAACGGCGGAGGCGAGGCCCTGGCCGAGCGGGCCCGTAGTGATCTCCACGCCGTCGGTGTGACCATATTCGGGGTGTCCAGGAGTCTTCGACCCCCACGTGCGCAGCGCCTTCAGATCATCCAGTTCAAGCCCGTAGCCGCCAAAGTACAGCTGAACATACTGCGTCAATGACGAGTGCCCGGCCGAGAGGATGAAGCGGTCGCGGCCAATCCAGGTGGAGTCACTGGGGTCCCGGCGCATGACCTTCTGAAACAGGAGATAGGCGGCGGGAGCAAGGGACATCGCGGTCCCAGGGTGCCCGTTCCCCACCTTTTCGACGGCGTCTGCCGCGAGAATTCGGGCGGTATCAACCGCACGGTCGTCGATGGGATCCCATTGGAAAGCTGCCACGTGGATGATGACCCTTCTGCTGGAGCGCCGGTCTTACTCAGTGGCGCACACGGTTTTGATCCTGCGTTGTCGTCGTCGGCATCCGCCAGGCGCCGCAGCATAGAGCTACAGGGCGTTTCGTCAGCGGGGGCAGGCTCAGTCAAGTATAGGGATACCCACAGTTTGGGCGGGATGCGAGCCCCACCTCAGGGAGGTGATCCAGCCGCCAGTGACCTAGACTTGATTGCTGAATCACCATTGGTGCGTTAGAGGAGTAATGGATACAGCCGTAGATACCCCGGTCGTACAGGAACGGGCTCGAGGATTGGCCAAAGTTCGGGCATACGTGGCGCTGACGAAGCCGCGCGTGATCGAGCTTCTCCTCATCACGACGGCGCCGGTAATGATGCTCGCTCAGGGCGGCATTCCCAACCTATGGCTCATGCTGTGGACACTCGTCGGCGGGGCGCTCAGCGCCGGTTCCGCTGGAGCGTTCAACTGCTACATCGACCGCGACATGGACCGCATCATGGAGCGCACGAGCAAGCGTCCGCTCGTGACCGGCGCGCTGAGCGACCGTGAAGCACTCGTCTTCGCCTGGATTCTCGGCGTGGTCTCGGTGGGCCTGCTCTGGGTGACCACAAACTGGCTTGCCGCAACTCTCTCTGCGCTGGCCATCTTCTTCTACGTCGTCGTCTACACGCTCATTCTCAAGCGCCGCACCTCACAAAACATCATCTGGGGCGGAATCGCCGGATGCTTCCCCGTGCTGATCGGCTGGGCCGCCGTCACAGAATCAATCAGCTGGTCGGCGATCATCCTCTTTCTCGTCGTCTTTCTCTGGACGCCCCCTCACTACTGGCCGTTCTCGATGAAGTTCCGCGACGACTATGCCGCAGCAAATGTGCCGATGCTCGCGGTCGTCCGCGGTCGCGCTCAGGTGGGCCTGCAGACGATTCTCTACGCGTGGGCTACCGTTGCCTGCTCGCTGCTCCTCATTCCTATTCATCCCATGGGCTGGACGTACACGATCGTGGCCGTCGTCTCGGGAGCCTGGTTCATTATCGAGTCGCACAAGCTTTACAACCGCGCGATTCGCGGGGGAGAGGTGCGACCGATGCTTCTCTTCCACGCGTCGATCACGTATCTGACGCTCGTCTTCGTGGCCGTTGGAGTCGATCCGCTTCTGCCCTTCTAAGGCACACGCTTCTGGCGCAGCGGCCGAAGTTCA
>NZ_JBACFR010000156.1:0-8903 GCF_056262345.1 Homoserinimonas sp. | reverse complement strand
CATCATCGGCCGCCCCAACGTGGGCAAGTCGAGCCTGCTCAACAAGGCTGCCGGCGAAGAGCGCGTCGTGGTGAATGACCTCGCGGGAACCACGCGCGACCCTGTGGATGAGCAGGTGGAGATCGCCGGAAAGGTGTGGCGCTTTGTCGACACCGCCGGTATCCGTCGCCGTGTGAACCTCTCGCAGGGCGCAGACTTCTACGCCTCGCTTCGTACGAGTGCCGCGCTGGAGAAGGCCGAAGTCGCCGTCGTCGTTCTCGACGTGACCGAGCCCGTTAGCGTGCAGGATCTCAAGATCATCGACCTCGTTCTCGAATCGGGACGAGCTCTCGTGCTGGCCTATAACAAGTGGGACCTTCTCGACGACGAGCGTCGCATCTACCTTGAGCGTGAAATCGAGCAGGACCTCAGCCACGTGGCCTGGGCGCCCCGCGTTAACATCTCCGCCAAGACGGGACGCCACCTCGAGAAGCTGGTGCCCGCCCTCGAGACTGCCCTCGAATCGTGGGATACCCGCATCCCGACGGGCAAGTTCAACGCCCTGCTCGCCGAGCTCACGGCGGAGCACCCGCACCCCGTTCGCGGTGGAAAGCAGCCGCGCATCCTGTTCGGCACCCAGGCATCGAGCCGGCCGCCGACGTTTGTGCTGTTCACCACTGGATTCCTCGACCCGCAGTACCGCCGATTCATCACGCGCCGCCTGCGTGAAATCTTCGGCTTCGAGGGAACTCCGATTAACGTGAACATGCGCGTTCGCGAGCGTCGCAAGCGCACCTGATCGGTGTGAGGTTCTTTCAGCGCTTGCCCCCAATGGGGGTTGGCGGCTGATCGAGGCGCGACCCTAGACTCGCGCTCGTGCCCGCTGTCGAAACCCGAATTCGGTCGGTCCTCGACCGGTTTTCGGAGCGCTCCGACACGGGCTCGATCACGTTCGCTCTCTCGACCCCGCATAACGGGTGGAGCATGCTCTACGAGAGCGAGAAACCCGAACCCCCGTACTTTTTGGGGTCGGCAACCGCTCTCTACACGGCGGCGATGATCATGCAGCTCCGCGAAGAAGGCGCTCTCAGCCTCGACGACCCCGTGCGCGAGATTCTGGGCGACGACGTTGTGGCGAGCCTGCACGTGTTTCGCGAAACGGACTACTCCGAGCACATCACCGTGCGGCACCTGCTGAGCCACACATCGGGACTCAGTAGTTATCTCACTGAACGGCGCGCCGACGGCAGCAGTCTCATGACGGATGCGCTGGCGCGCGACCGCGGATGGAGCGTCGAGCAATCGCTCTCGGCTGCGCGAAGCATGCGCCCGAAGTTCGCTGCAGGAGACCCGCGTCGCGCGCACTTTTCTGGCACCAACTATGTGCTTCTTGGGCTCGTAATCGAGGCTGTGACCAAATCCACCTGGAGCGCCGCCGTCGTGGAACGTGTCATCGGCCCCCTGAGGCTCACGGGCACCTGGCCGTTCCGCGTTGAAGACGTCGATCGATACGACTCGGTCTCGCCGCTGCGCTTCGAAGGCAGGGAGGTGCGCCTGCCATTCACCATTGCCTCCCTGCGCGCACAGGGGAGCATCGTCTCCACGGCAGAAGACGGCCTGGTCTTTCTCAGGGCGTTTCTCTCGGGCGGCCTCTTCGACGCTGCCTACCTGCTGGAGATGACCTCCCACTGGAGGAGGGCGAACACTCTCGAAGCGGGGATCGGTATCGCCCGGTTCGTCGTGCCGCGATTTCAGCGACCCGGCCCGGGCCCGCGTGTTTTTATTGGGCACCCTGGCGAGACAGGCAGCGCCCTCTACTGCGTGCCATCCCACGGCCTTTATATTTCGGGCAGCATCAACCAGGTGTCTGACCCGTCCGCTGTGCACCAACTCATCACGACGCTGTCGTCAGTTTTGCCGCCGTACGACACGAGGGGAATGCCTGCGACCATCCCCTCGTTGTCATGAGGGATGACCTCTTCAGCAGCCTCCGCCCCGCTCGCCCTCTCGGTGCTCGATCTTGTGCCAGTGCGCACCAACCAGACGACCTCCGACGCCATCGCCGCCAGCGTGACGCTCGCCCGTACAGCGGATCGACTCGGCTTTCGGCGCTACTGGCTTGCGGAACATCACAATATGCCGGCGGTAGCCTCCACCAATCCGGCCGTGCTGATAGGAATCCTCGCCGCGAACACTGAGCGGATCAGGGTTGGCTCCGGGGGAGTCATGCTGCCGAACCATGCACCCCTCGTCGTGGCCGAGCAGTTTGCCATTCTCGAGGCGGCATACCCCGGCAGGATCGATCTCGGCATCGGGCGAGCCCCAGGCAGCGACCCGGTGATCACCTCGCTTCTGCGATCTACGGGCACAACGAGCGATGTCGACGAGTTCGAGCGCAATGTGCTCGATATCGGCGCGCTTATGGATCCGACCGGCGCCTCGCTGCGCATGCGGTCCGGCCAGCTCTATTCGATAACCGCCACCCCTCATGCCGTCTCAGTGCCTGAGCTGTGGTTGCTCGGCTCGAGCGACTATTCGGCCAAGTTGGCCGCCCGCCTCGGCCTTCCCTATGTGTTCGCGCACCATTTTTCGGGCCAGGGCACCCGCGGGATCTTGGACCTCTACCGCACAGGATTCACCCCGGCGGCAACCCCGGAGCGTGAGGACTCCGCCGAGGGCGGGTTGCAGCATCCGCGCACATTTCTCACTCTCAATGTGTCGGTAGCGGAGACAGCGAAAGAAGCGCAAGCAGCGGCGCTGCCCAATCTGCAGCGCATGGCCATGCTCATGACGGGATCGCCCCTGTTGCCCCTCTCGACCATCGAAGAGGCGGCACGCACAGAGGTGACTCCGGCCCAGCAGCACATCATCGACGGAATGCTGGAGCGGTGGGTGATCGGCGACCCCGCGACTGTGGCTCGCCGTATCCGCGATCTAGCCGCAGAATTCGCCGTCGACGAGGTCATGCTTTCGGTGGGAATGTCGGCGTATGCCGGCGACCCGGCCGGAGCGACGCCGCTGCGAGAGGGCGCTCTGCAGCTGCTGGCGGACGAGCTTGCCCCTTTGGCGTAGCGAAGCGCCAGAGTTTTTCGCCGCGTGACGCCCGGGGTGCTGACCAGACCGGCCATGCGTGAGAGAGTGGAATCATGACTCAGGTTCCATCGTTTCGCCCTCAATCCTCTGGTGACGGATGGGTTGAAGGCCGCGATGGGGAGAAGTTCTGGGGCCTCTTTGGCGCGGCAGGGTTGCTCGTGCATGACCGCGACCGCGGAATTCTCATGCAGCACAGGGCAACCTGGAGTCACTTCGGTGGCACCTGGGGTTTGCCGGGGGGTGCCCGGCATGAGAACGAGACGGCGTATGACGCTGCCGTGCGAGAGGCCAGCGAAGAGGCCGATGTCCCGGCCGACGCGATCTCGCCGCTGTTCGAGAGCGTTCTTGACCTTGGCTTCTGGTCGTACACGACCGTTGCTGTCGAGACTACGCGGCCGTTCGAGCCCCGCATCAGCGACCCCGAGAGCCTGGAGCTTCGGTGGATTCCCGTCGATGAACTCACCGCTCTTGCGCTGCACCCGTTCTTTGCCCAGTCATGGCCCGAGCTGCGCGCTCGGCTCTGACCCCCTGGTTGGGCTGCCGCTGAGCCGCGATTAGCGCAGGGCTACGAGGGTGAGCACGCAGCGCTCGATAAGCGTCTTGAGCTCATCGTCGTTCTTCCAGCGAAAGAGAATGCCGAGGTCGGCTACGACGCTGAGCGCCGCAAACACGATGAACGTGGCTTCTGAGGGGCTCAGCTCTGGTCTGATCTCCAGCAGCGTCGACGCCCAGCGGCCGATCGTGTACTCCTGCATGTGCAGCATCGATCGCCGGTTTTCGTCGTCGAGATTGCGCCCGTCGGCGAGAAAGATCGTCATGACCTGCGGGTCTTCGAAGTAGTGCTGAACGTAGGCGTGGCTGAGCGCCCCGAGCACCTCGCGCGGTTTGCTAGAGCAGGCGAGGGCGCGCTCGGTGTCGCGCTGCAGCGCCTCGAACCCGTCGTTGCAGGCGGCCAACAGAAGATCGGATGTCGTGGCGAAGTGAGACTGCACGGCTTCGACCGACAGCCCAGCCTGGGCGGCGACGCTCTCCAGGGTGACGGAGTCGTAGCCCCGGTCATAGAGCTCCTGCACGCCGACCGCTAGCACGCTGCCGCGCTCGCTTGTGTCGCTGTGCCACGTCACGGGAGTTGCCGAGAGCGTCGAGCCATTGACGATGGATGAGGTCGGATCGCTCTCAAGCATTCGCTGTGCCGACACGGTCAGCAGCGTAAAAATCTTGGCATCCGGCAAGCTGGTCGGGTGGATGGTGATGCTCGCAATAGTGCTGAGCGCGGCCGCCGCGAGCGCATTGGCATCCTTGACGCTGAGTTCTGGACGATAGATGAGCAGCGGCTCGCGGATTCGGCTGCGAAGCTCCGCGAGGTTGCCAAAGAGTAGGGAGAGGTCATCTGGTTCGAGGTTGCGGCTCTGGGTGCGATAGAAGCCGCCAACCGCCCGCGTGGCGATGCTGGAGCGGGCGAGCTCAGCGAGAATGCGCTGGACGGCGGCCTTGGCTTGCCGGGGCTCAGTGCCGGTGATGCCGTCGGTGGCCTTGAGCATGTTGGTCGAGGTCGAAAACGCGACCTCGCGGAAGAGGTCGTACTTGGTCGCGAACAGCTCGGCAAAGGTGCGGATATCGACGCCGGATTCAGAGCAGATCTCGGCGATGCTGGTTGAGTGGTAGCCGCGATCCGAGAACGCCACCGCGGCGGCACTGAGTATCTTCTCGCGCGGCGCCATGCCCGCGATCGGTTTTTCTGTGTGCGGTGCTTCTGACATCCGGTGCCTCCTTGTGGGTAGCGGTCGGGTTCGCAGGCGATGTCGCTCGGGTAATTAACAGTGAAGCATGAGCGGGCCTCTAATTGCGGTTTCTCCGGCCCCCAGATAAGGGGACATTTTGGGGGACAATAATCGCTCCCAGCCCGGACTATATGGCCAAATTTGGCGACTTTCGGGGTACACGCTCGCGCGACTTGTGACCACTGGGCCTGGCGAAAAATGGCGAGAGACCTATGCTCTGCGCGTGGACGCCGTCTGGGTTGCGCTCGGAATCCTCGTCTTGGTGCTGACCCTCCTGGACGTGTTTCTCACCGCGCTCAATTACGACGAGGCCGGGTTCATCACAGGGCGACTCGCTCGGTGGCAGTGGTCGGTCACCCGGATGTTCACGAGGCGGATCGCGCGCCGGTGGCGGCCCGTGGTCCTCCGGCAGGTGACCGGGCTGCAGCTAATCGTGACGGTGGCGGTATGGGTTGGTGGCACCATCCTCGGCTATGCACTGATCTATTTCGGCAACATGGAGGACAAGAATTTTCTCTTCTCCGGCCAGCATCCCGGCCTCTTTGCCGCCGTCTACTTCAGCGCAGCGCAGCTAGCGACGGTGGGAACATCGCAGCTCACGCCGAACACTGATCTGCTCAGCGCCCTGTCGATTCTTGAGACCCTCACCGGCGTTCTGCTGCTGTCGCTCGTGCTGACGTTCTTGTTCGGCGTCTACGACGTCGTTTCAAGCCTGCGATCGCTTTCGACGCAGTTCTACAGCCCGGTGAGGGCCGTTGGCACGCCGGTCACGAGTCTCAAACCGTACTTTCCCGATGGACAGGAGAACGGGCTCGACTCCCACTTGCAAGGCATCTTCGACAGCTTCGGCGCCTATACCGACGGGCTTCGGCTCCACCACGCCGCCTATTACTTTCAAAGCGGCCGAGACACCTTTTCGTTGCCATTCTCGTTGCAGATGCTCGTGGGCACGATCGGCGCGCTCCGCTGGGGGCTGCCAGCCTCGCACCCCTCCACTAAGCAGCCCGCCCTGTTGCTTCTGACGGAGCAGTTCGAGGGGTTTCAGGGGTATATGCATCCGCTTCTGCGGTGGACCAATTCGGATGTCCCCGAGACGGTGAGCAGAGAAGATTTCACGCAGCAGATTGAGACGCTTCGTCGAGAGCACGGGCAGCGGCGCCCGCGCGGGAGGGTGCGCCGATCGGATAGCGGCGATCCGTGGGTGCGGGAGTTTGCGGTCATCACGATTGACATGGCCGAGCTCATCGGGGTGCAGCCATTTGAGGACGTGGGGGAGGCGTACGACAGTTACCTCGAGTGGCTGCCCTTCGCCTACAAGGGTGATCGTTTCACTTCTGCGGTTGCCCGCGATCTCGACTATCAGCCTGTCTATTCAGATCCGAGCGAGGCGGCGCCGACGGCCGTGCTCGCTCCCGCTCCTGAAGGAGAGCGGCCCAGCCAACGGCGGGGAATAGGCGAGTTCATCCGGAGCAGGGCCACTCTGATCGACCCCGGATACTCTCGGCTCATCAGCGCGATCCGGGCTCTGATGTCCGCCGCGCTTGCGGTGGCGATTCTCGCGGTCGGGCTGCCAGCGTTCGGGTTGGAGCCGATGCCCGCAGCGGTCTTCGGAGGCGTCATCGCCATGTTCACCGGGGGAGCCTCGGGGGGAGGCGCGCACGGAATCAAGCGGCTAGCCTCGCTCATCACGGTGATTCCTATTGTGATTGCGCTCGCTCTCAACGGACTCTTCGCATCGGACCCGGTCGTCTCAACAATCGTCGTGGCCGTTCTCGCGTTTGTCGGAGTCGGCGCTGCGCTGCTGGGTCCGCGGTTCGCTGCCCTGGGCCAGCTGCTCTTCATCTCGTATTACTTCACGCTGTTGCTGCACCTCGAAACCAGCGAACTCGTGCCGTTTTCGATCGCAGCCCTCACGGGGGTGCTCAGCTCGGTGCTGATTCAAATGATCCCCAACAGGGGAGCCCATGCCCGGCTCGTCAGGGGCGGAGTCGCGGCGTTCGAGCGGCGCCTTGTGCGCTCCCTCGAACCCCTCATTGACACTGTTTCTGCCGCCCGGTGGGATCCCGACCTCGTGCGGCGTACTCGGAACGAGATGAAGCAAACGCATCACACCGCTGCGTTCCTGGCGGGGCAGCTTACGGGGGACGACCCCGACATTGGGCTGACTCATCAGCAGGCGAATGCTCTGCGCATCCGTTTGCACGATGCAGAGTTGGGACTGGTCAACCTGGGGGAGGCCGCCAGCCACGCGACGGGCGCAGGCATCCCCATCATTGTGCGCGCACGACTTGCCGGCGTGCTGCAGACGCTGCAAAAGCACATCGCGAGCTATCCCGATCGGCCAGCGTGGGTTCGTAGTTCAACTGATCTCGGATCGTCACTCGACGAGGACCGGCAGACGGCGGAGGCCGAGGCGGTGCAGGCAATAGCCAAGGCGTTGCCCCCGCGGGAGACAGTGGAGCGCTGGCCGCAACCGGCGAGGCGAGTGGTGGCCGCCGCCCTCGAACTGCAGCGGGCGAGCGACGCGCTCTATTGGGCGCGGGTGGATGACCTCGTGTATAGCCCAGCGAATGACGAGGGCGAAGAGCTCAGCGATGATGGCTCGCAGATTACCGAGAAGACACCGGCAGAAAACCCGGATGCCGCCAAAGCAGACACTGCGCCCATCTGGCGCCGGGCTATTCAGGCGGGGCTCTCTACCGGCATCGCCCTCTTCTTGGGGTCATTCGTGTCGTCTACGCATCAGTTCTGGGCCGCAATGCCCGCGTACCAAGCCATCGGCGGCAGCGACGGCGAAACATTTGTCAAGGGCACCCAAAAGATCGTCGGAACTATCGCGGGGGCAACGGTCGGGTTCGGCATAGCCATCCTCGCCGGGCCAAACCCCGCCGTCCTGTTGCCTGTGCTGGCGGTCTGTGTGTTCGGCACGGTGTTCTTCCGCTCCGCATCGTCGCCCCTCACCACGTTTTGGCAGACGATGATGTTTGCCCAGCTCTATGAATTCATGGGTCGGCTCAGCACAGAAGCCATAGGGGTGCGCATTCTCGAGACGATCATCGGAGCAGCCGTGGCGCTCGTGATCGCCGCCCTCGTGCTGCCGACGCGCACGCGCACGAAGTACGCAAAGCAAGCAGAGAAGCTCGCGCAGACGATCGAATCGATCACGACAGAAACACTCGACACGTGGAAGCACACGACGTCGCTCACCTCAGAGGATGTCGACAGGCTTTCGAAGATCGAACTCAGGATGACCGACCAGCTGCGGGACCTGCAGGTCACCGCTATGCCGCTGCGCCATGGACTCGGAACATTCGACCCCGGCAGCGTGGACACGCAACTCACCGGGTTTTGGGAGCTTCTCTACTACACGCGCCAATTCGTGGCAGCCGCCGAGCACGGGCGCACGGCCAGAGCCAAGCTCACGGTCGAGCAGTGGGAGCAATTGGAGAAGGCGACTCGAGATAACTTCGCCGCGCTGCTCAGCGTGTTCCGGGGGCAATCGGTGGGCACTGTCGATGCCGACATCGGGCTCGACGATCTGGGAGACGATGCTGAGCCACGGCAAGCGGAGGCAGCGCTGCGTGCTCTAGCGCGAGCAAATCAGACGGTTGCGCTCATGGTCAACGACGCCTCTCCACAGGCTGCCGAGGTGTGGTGGCGGCGTGCCCAGAAGTAGCGACGATGGCTCGGCTCCTGGGGGTTGTATGACTGCCGGGTGCGAGTAGCTGGGAGTCGCATCTGCGGCCTCGGGACCGGCGTACGTTGCCCATGTGCGACACCCGTTGCAGGGGTTCTGCGGGGCGTTGGTTGGTGCCGCTACTTTTTCTATTGTGGGCGGCCAGGACGACGGTGCCGCTACACGTGAGCGCGGCGCCCGAGCAAACGGCAGACTCGGTCTGGCTGGGATTTTTGCGGTCGCTGCTCACCAACGTGTCGCAGGTGGTGCTCATCGACAACGTGTGGGCTGGCGCGCTCATCCTGCTCGGACTCTTTGTGGCCAGTTGGAAGGTGGGCATTGCCGCAGTGCTCGGCAGTGTTGTCGGCAGCCTG
>NZ_JBACFR010000155.1:0-5730 GCF_056262345.1 Homoserinimonas sp. | reverse complement strand
CCCATACATTGCGCCGAGCATGGCGACCTTTGCCTCGTCTCGCGTGGTCACAGCGCCGACCTGCACGATTCCTGCATACAGATCACCAGATGCCCCTGCAGCCGCCATGGCCCGATCAGCGGCAATCGCGGCCAGGATGCGCGGTTCCAGCTGGGATGCATCGGCCACGATCAGCTTCCACCCCGGGTCGGCCACGACAGCGGCACGAATCTGGCGGGGTAGCTGAAGCGCGCCACCTCCTCCCCTGCTCGACCAACGACCGGTAACGACTCCTCCCGGCACATAGTCGGGGTAGAAGCGCCCGTCTCGCACATTGGTGTCGAGCCAGTGCCAACCGTTTGCGCTCATGAGGCGCGCTAGACGCTTGTATTCGAGGAGCGGTGCGATGGCCGGGTGATTGACCTCGCTGAGCTCCCACTTGCTGGTGGAGTTGACCATGAGGCCTGTCCTCCGCAGAGCTTTGAGCGTGGCTGCGGCGGAATCCGGGTTCAGATCCGGAGCGTCAAGCGCATCGCGCACCTCGCGAGCGAGCCGCTCCATTTCGACGGGGCGGTCACCCGGCCGAGGACGAGGCCCGAGAGTGCGGGTAAGCAGGTCGTTGTGAATCTCCGCGCGCCAGGGCAGCCCTGCGTGCCGGATCTCGACCGCAACGAGGGCACCGGCCGACTCCGCCGCCAGCAAAAGGCCAAGACGCGGGGTCGTCGCCGCCTGCTGACGCTGAAACTCCGTCAACGGGTCTGGTGCGGATGCCGCTGCCTCGTGGTCGTCGAACTCAAAGAGGGCGGCACCAGCGGGGGCTGCCACCGCTTCTTGAGGCGCAGCATCCCAAGCATCAAGCGGTAGCACCGACGGCGAGAAGGCTCCCGAAGCATGGGTGTTGCGCAGAATCGCCCGGCACAAGCGCAAGTCGTGGCACCGATCCACCCGCACGCCCGCGGCGAGCAGGGCGGGGTACCAGTTGTTGGTGTCATCCCACACCCATCGCGGCCGTGCTGCCTCGTGAGCACGCACGGCATCCCCAAAGTCGGCGCGAGGCACGACGGTCGCACCACCAATGGCTCCCGAGTCGTCGACCGGGGTAATCGACACCGCGTCGACGAGGGCGGAGACGATCAGATGCACTGAGACAGTCTGGCGCACACCACCGACACCGTTCGCACGAGCGATGCCGCCCTTAGTGGAGGAGCCCGCCACCCTTAGCGAGAACGTTCTTCTCGCCCGCCTCGATCGGCACGCTAAAGCGGTTCTGCAGCGGAGGCATCGGGCAATTGAACGCATACGAAAACGCGCACGGGGGAAGCACCGCGAGGTTGAAGTCGAGCGTAATCGTGCCGTCGGGCTGTGGCGCCACGAAGAGAAAGCGGCCAACGCTGTAGGTGGAATCACCGCTGGTCGCATCAGAGAACACCAGCTGGAGTGCCCGGCCAGAGCGGAACGCGGCGAGGTTGTACTCCTGGCCGTCTTTTTCAAAGCTGATCTCGCCGGGCACGACCATCTCCCTGGTGCGCCCGTCGTCCTTGAGATGCTCGAAGCCCACGGTCGTGCCGCCCTCGATCTCGCGGAACTGAGCTGTGATCACCCAGTCTGGGTTGTAAGGAAAAGCGTCGATGCCGCCAAACGACTGGATGGCCTCCGAGTTTGCATCCCACACCCGCAGCGCATAACCGCCCTCAACGGAGATCACAAAGCCCATCACCGTGTCACTGAAGCGGATCTCTCCCGGTTCTGCAGAATCCTTTGCTGCCACCACGACTGAGCCATCGACCAGCTTGCCGTTGACCGTGATTCCGTCGGACGCCTCCGCCGTGAGCATCACACCGGACTCGCCTGCCGGCAGGGGGGCCCAAACTCCAGGAACGCCCCACACCGACTGCTCCGAGTCGATGAGCTGAGTGGTCGTGAGCGCGAGGCTGCCCTGGGGCTGAACCACTGACTGGTCCCGGCGTGCCCGAAAGGTTGCGAGGCGGGCTTCGGGGCTTGCTGTTGCGGTCTCAGTCATGTGTCCATCCTTGTCGACGTCACCTGGGGGAACGCGGATGCCGCCCCGCGTGTTCCCAGTGCCGCCAAAAATCCTGGGGCGTTGGGCGGCGGCCGAGTGCGAGAGGGCAAAAAAATCGGCCCCCACCGTGAGGTGGGGACCGATCAAAGTCTCACACAATCCGAATTATCGGACGGTCAAACTAGATGGGGCGGATGTTCTCCGCCTGCGGGCCCTTGGGGCCCTGAGCCAGGTCGAACTCGACCTTCTGGTTCTCGTCGAGCGAACGGTAGCCGTTCGACTGGATCGCCGAGTAGTGTGCGAACACATCGGGGCTGCCGTCTTCGGGGGCGATGAAGCCGAATCCCTTTTCAGCGTTAAACCATTTAACGGTTCCTGTTGCCATTTTTTATTCTCCTTCAGGAGCTCTTCGCGTGACTCCGACCTCCGGAGTCACTCGTCGCGGTGATCATCGTCCGCTCCCGAAAGAAACCCGGCCGTAGCCGGTCAATCAAGATCTGCGAGGTACTGCAACTTGCTTTCATGACACTACTGCACGGTTCGGCCAAAAAACAGAGTTGAGCGTCTTTTGGCGAATGATTCACAGGAGCGTAACTTCTCGGTCACCCAAAATTCGCCTCGGCATCGTCGCAGAAACGGCCGCCGCGACAAGCATGAGAGCGGCTGCTGACCCGAAGGCTATTGGCCAGGAGAAGGAATCGAGCAAGGCTCCCGCAACAAGCGGTCCGACGATCGCCCCCGCGTCGGAGAATGCAGAAAATATTGCCACCGGCCGGGCGTTTCGCGCACCGGCGGCGTCGCCAACCGACGCTGCGGGCGCAGTTCCCATGAACGCCGCCGCAGCTCCGTAGAGGCAGAGCAACACCGTGAGAACCGCGAAATTGGGCACAACGGAGATCGCCATGAGCAAAATCGCGGCGGTCGTGAACGCGCCCACCATCGCCGGGCGCCGCCCCACACGGTCGACAAATCGCCCCGCTGGGCCGAGGCAGAGCGTCTGCACGACAGCTGCGATGGCAAAAGCAACGCCCGTCCATGCGGAGGTGCCTCTCAGGACTTCGACCACCAGCACGGGGATCAGGGCGCTCCTCGCGCCCATCGATCCCCACCCCTGAGCAAAGTTGGCGACACAGGCCGCAACGAAGCGGCGATCACGCAGGACCACGCCGAGCGGAATCTGGGGCGGAGCATCCGCCGTAATGACAGCAGTGGGCTTGCGCAGAAGCACGAGCCCGATGATGCCGGCCACGATCAGCGTCGCGGCGTAGAAGAAGAACGGCGCACGCAGCGAGAAAGCGGCAAGGACGCCGCCGACGGCAGGGCCGGCCATCCCTCCGACGAGAAACCCTCCCTGGTAGAAGCCGACGGAGCGCGCCCGGCTTTCGGGCGCCGCCGTGCTCAGCAGGAGCGTCATCGCCGAGACCGAAAACATGGCGGAGCCGATGCCCCCGGCACCGCGAAGCATGAGAACTTCTGCATAGCTCCCGGCGATTCCGACGAGACCGCTCGAGACGGCGACAATGCCGATTCCGATGGCCAGGATGGTGCGCTCTCCCCCTCGATCGACGAGTCGGCCAACAAAGGGAGTCGCAATCAGGCGAAAAAGAGCAAAGGCCGAGACCACCGCGCCGATCTCGACGAAACCCACGTCGAAGCTCCGCACGTAAACGGGCAGCACGGGAATGACAACGCCAAAGCCAAGCATGACGAAAAAGGCGATGATGCCCAGAACGATGACGTCGCGGTCGAGCCGCTCGTCGCCGCGACGGGAGAACAGACGACGGAGGCGGTGCACCCCTCAAGAGTAGAGGAGCGCGAACCCCCGCTCAGGGCCTCGCGGGTCAGTCTCGGGAGACCTTGGCTAAGAAATCGAGGGTTGCATCCAGGGCCTCCTGCGCCTCATCCGTCTCGAGATTGAACTGATACTCGTGCGGCAGGGCAGGCTCGTGACTGGCCTCCCAGAACAGCGTCGTGACATCCACCCCCGCTTGCTTCAGCTGATTCGCCATGGGGACGGACTGAGTCCAGGTGAGGCCGTCGCCGTTTCCGCCGGAAATGTACGTGGTCGGAAAGCTCTCGTCTACGAAATCAATGCTCGACATGGTGAGGCTCGCATACGTTGACGACCAGTCCCTGGTGCCGGTGTATGCCCAGAGCGATGCCTTCATCCCCCACGCCGTTATGCCGTTGAGCGCCCCCATCGCGGGGATATCGAAAACACCGCAGTTGAGGATGATGGCGTCGAGCTGATCTGTTGTGAGCGCGGGAGTCAGACCCATCAGGTCTGCGTAGTCGCTGCGCGTCGTGAGCACGGCGAGCTGACTGGCCAGCTGTGCACCTGCGGAGTCGCCGGCAAGGATGATGCGGTCTGGGTCGATACGAAGGCCCTGGGCATTGTCGAGCAGGTGCGAGAGTGCATCGTTGAGCTGGGTGACAGCGACCGGATACTCGGCCTCTGGCCCGTAGCCATAGTTGAGCCCGACCGTGGTGTAGCCATGTGAGGCGAGAATGCGCAGGTAGGGCGCGACATCGGCCTTGGACCCCGAAATCCAGGCGCCGCCGTGAATCCAGACGATCGTGGGCAGCGGATCTGTTCCCTCGTCGGGGGTGAACACATCGAACGTCGTTGAGGCACCCTCGTCCCCGTAAGAGAGATCGAGTTGCTCGCTGATGCCGCTCTCGGGAACGAACGGCTCCATCTCTTCCACGGTCGCCTCGGCCCCCATCGTGAAAACCCAGCGAATGAGTATCGCAGAAGGCCACGGAGAGATCGCGCTAACGAGCGTGATTGCCACCACCCCTGCCGCCACGGCGAGGATCACCTTCTGACCGCGGGTCCACTGGGCACGGCGTACGGCTTTCACATCGCTCATGGTGCTAATCCTAGGGAGCGGGCGAGCCGCATCCGCGCGTCGTAGCGAGTCGGCTCACGCGGCGTCGAGGAACGGCTGATAGCGATACCCATCGGCATCAACTATGGCGACCGTCGACTCCGGAACTTCGGTAAAGACGCCGGGCAGATCGTTGAGAGGTTCGGAGACGACGAGACGGGCATGGGATCCGAAGAGCGTGAGCCGCTCGGCATCCGGATACATCTCCCGCAAGATGTCGATATCAACCGAGTGAAACAGAGTTCTGGTTCGCCTCTCCGACGAGTAGCGAAAGGCCCAGATCGTGACACCGTCGGTGACCGCAACCGTGCCCTGCATCGGAAACGGGATTCCATGGTCGTGCCCGACGGATTCCACCATCCTGACCGCTTTTTCCATCGCGGCAATCGGATCCTCCTTGAGCCCGAGCGTCAAGGCCAGGTGGAACAGCACTTCCGAATCCGTTGTGCCCCGTATCTCTGGATACAACGAAGGGTCAACCGCAAAGGTGAGGTCTCGCTTGCTCTTCTCAAAGTCGTCGAGCGCACCGTTGTGCATGAACATCCAGTTCTCATGCCGAAACGGGTGGCAGTTGGTGCGCTGAATAGGCGGCGCCGCTGCGGCTCGAACGTGGCTGAAGAAGAGCGGGCTGCGCACGCTGCGGGTGAGCTCCCGCAGGTTCTCGTCGTTCCACGCCGGCTCGATGCTGTGGAAGAACGCCGGGCCAGAGTGCGGCGCGGAGTCCTCCGGATACCATCCGAACCCAAAGCCGTCACCGTTGACGGTCTCGTGGCCGAGGGGCGAGTTCAACGACTGCGCAACCAGTGAATGCTGGGCATCGAGAATCACCGTCGAGGCCAA
>NZ_JBACFR010000154.1:0-63139 GCF_056262345.1 Homoserinimonas sp. | reverse complement strand
GGCGACCAGATTGATGACGCCATCGGAGGAGCGTTCGAGAATGCCTCGCACAAGAAGCGCAGGGGATTCTCGCGCAACGCGACGGTACCGGGTCCAGACCCCGACGCTGGCGATGACGTTCAGGATGCCGGTTTCGTCCTCAAGGTTCAGAAACGTCATGCCGCTGGCCGTTTGTGGCCGTTGCCGATGCGTGACGACCCCGGCGACTTCGATGCGCCGTCCAGACTCCGCGCCCTCCAGCCGCTCGATGGGCAGCACACCGCGTGGGGTGAGCACCTCGCGCACATGCCGCATCGGGTGATCATCGGTCGATATCCCTGTCGCCCACAGGTCGTAGGCCACCTGCTCCGCCGGGGACAGCATGGGAAGCAGCGGCGGCTGGATGCTCATGCCACTGCCGGGCAAAAATCCCGGCTTCTCCTGGGCGGCTGCCCCGGCATCCCACAGCGCCTCTCGACGAGTCATGCCGAGGGAGTCGAAGGCGCCGGCAGAGGCGAGCGCCTCAAGCTGGTCGGCGTTTAGGCCGACGCGCCGGGCAAGATCGGCGAGGTCGGCAAAGTTGCCGCCCTCCGCCCGCTCGGCCACGATGCGCTGAGCCAGGGCTGTGCCGATGCTGGTTACCTCGGCCAAGCCCAGCCGCACGGCGAAAGAACCGTCGCGCCGGTGCCCAAGGGTGTCACTGGGGGTTGCCCGGTCAAACGGGCCGATCGGCGGCTGTTCAAAGCTCGCGCAGGCGTCGGCTCCTGTTACTCCGGCCGCGCCGGGCAACGATTCGAGCGTCGCCTCGGCATCGGAGAGCAGGATGTCGGGGCGCAGCACCTGCACGCCGTGGCGGCGGGCATCGGCCACGAGGGTCTGTGGCGAGTAGAAGCCCATGGGCTGAGCTCTGAGAAGCGCCGCAAGAAAAGCGGCAGGGTAGTGCAGCTTGAGCCACGAGCTCGCGTAGACAAGCACGGCAAAACTCAGCGAATGTGACTCGGCGAATCCAAAGTTAGCGAAGGCCTCGATGCGGGTGTAGATGCCGTCGGCCACATCGTCGGTGATGCCGTTCTCAGCCATCCCCGCATACAGCTTGGCCTTGAGGGTTTCGATGCGCTCGACGCCGCGCTTGGACCCCATCGCTCGGCGCAGCAGGTCGGCGTCTTCTGCGGTGCAGCCGCCGACCGCGACCGCCATCTGCATGAGCTGCTCTTGAAAGAGCGGCACCCCCAGGGTGCGCTTCAGAACCGGTTCGAGGAGCGGGTGCAGGTAGTCGACTGCCTCCTCGCCTGTCCTCCGCCGAATGTAGGGGTGGACGGCCCCGCCCTGAATCGGTCCGGGGCGAATAAGGGCGATCTCCACGACGAGGTCATAGAAGCACCGAGGCTTGAGCCGGGGCAGGGTCGCGAGCTGGGCGCGACTCTCCACCTGAAAGACGCCGACGGCATCCGCCCGGCACAGCATGTCGTAGACGCCCTGCTCCTCGCGGGGAATCGATTCGATCGTCCACCTCTCGCCCAGGTTGTCGTCGATGAGATCGAATGCGTATTGCAGGGCGGCGAGCATGCCGAGCCCCAAAAGGTCGAACTTGACCAGGCCCATCCACTCGCAGTCGTCCTTGTCCCATTGCAGAACCGTGCGGTTCTCCATGCGGGCATGCTCGATGGGGCACACCTCTCCCACGGGGCGTTCCGTGAGCACCATGCCGCCGGAGTGGATGCCCAGGTGCCGTGGCGCGGTGAGTAGCTGGTCGGCGAGGGAGAGGACGGAGGCGGGGATGCCCCCCTCTGGTGCCTCGACCGACCCCCAGCGTTCCACCTGCTTCGACCAGGCATCCTGCTGCCCCTGGCTGAACCCCAGAGCCTTCGCCATGTCACGCACGGCGTTCTTGGGGCGATAGCTGATCACGTTGGCCACCTGGGCGGCGTTACGGCGCCCGTACTTTTCGTAGACGTACTGGATTACCTCCTCGCGGCGATCGGAGTCGAAGTCGACGTCGATGTCGGGCACCTCCTCTCGCAGGCTTGAGAGAAATCGCTCGAACGACAGCCCGTAGAAAATCGAGTCGCCCGCCGTTATGCCGAGCACATAACAAATGGCCGAGTTCGCTGCGGATCCGCGTCCCTGGCAGAGGATGCCGCGGCTGCGGGCAAAACACACGATGTCAAAGACGATTAAGAAGTAGCCGGGAAAGTTTTTCGCCTCGATCACAGCGAGTTCCTTCTCGAGCCGGGCATGGACGGCGGCGTCGGCGTTCGGATACTTCTCGGGCAGCCGCTTCCGCACAAGTTCCCTCAGCCACGACATTGAGGTGTGGCCCTCGGGAACCTCCTGTTTGGGCAGCTGGGGCCTGGCCGCCCGCAGGCTGAACGCAAGGTCGTCGGCGAGCTCGACGGTGCGCGCCACCGCGCCGGGGTAGCGAGAGAAACGCTCCGCCATTTCGGCCCCGCTGCGCAGGTGGGCTCCGTCGGATGCCGGTAGCCATGCATCCATATCGTCGAGGCTGCGGCGGGCGCGAACGGCGGCGATGGCCGAGGCCAGTGGGTGTTCCTCGGGGGTTGCATAGTGCACATTGCCGGTCGCGATGTAGGGCAGCCCTGCCTGCGCAGCGATGCGAGCCAGGGTGTCGTTGTGATCGCTGTCGAGGGGGCCGCCGTGGTCGATGAGTTCCACGACCACATTGTCGTGGCCGAAGAGGTCGACGAGCCGGGCGACCTCGCGGGCGGCCCCCGCCTCGCCTTCGTCGGCAAGGGCTCGTCGCACCGCACCCTTGCGGCAGCCCGTGAGCACAATCCAGTGACCATCGGATGCCGCGGCCAGCTCATCGAGGTCATAGACGGGGCGTCCCTTCTCGGCCCCGGAGGCAAGCTGTGCACTCGTGATCGCCCCTGCCAGCCGGTGGTAGCCCTCCTCCTTGCGGGCAAGCACCACGAGGTGGTCGCCCTCGGGGTCCGCCCTGCCATTCTGTGGCGCGCTCAGCCCGAGGGAGAGTTCCGCACCGAATACGGTAGCGAGCCCCTGGTTCTCCGCAGCCTCGGCCATCCGCACGATCCCATAGAGGCCATCGTGGTCGGTGAGGGCAAGCCCGTGCAGCCCAAGTCGAACGGCCTCATTAACGAGCGCCTGAGGGGAGGATGCGCCGTCGAGAAAGCTGAAGTGCGAGTGGATGTGCAGCTCGGCATAGGGCACGGTCGCGCCGAGGGGCGCCGCAGCCGGCAGCGGCGTGGCAGCGGGCAGCGGCGAGGCTGGGGGCTGGGCAGTCGGTTCCTTTCGCCGTTCAGCCCGGCGGGGCAGATGCGCCTCGCCCGAGAGCGCGCGCTCAAGCTCGGCCCAGGTCACCGGTGGGTTATTCCAGCCCATCGCGTCGTCCTCCTTTCGTGTGGTGTTCGTTCTGGAGGGGGCAGCTCACTGTGCGTCAGTCATAGCGGGCCTCCACCCGCCAGAGGTGCTGCTCGAGCAGCAGTAGCCAGCCCTCCCCGTGTTCGTCAACGAGTTGGAACCGGTCGATTCGGCGGGCTCGCGCCGGATCCCACCAGCGCTGTCGAATGGGCCACGGCCCAGCCCATGCCGTCACCCTCTGTCGCCGGTTCTCCGCGAGCGAGAGCCAGGCGGGGTCGCCAGTCACCCTGCCGCGGCGGTCGACATCGACGGTGCTGCCATCGCTGGCCAGAACATTCGCCGAGAGGGGTGGTTCATAGACCGTCGCAGGCGCAGGGGCGGGCAGACTGCCGGGCCAGGGGCGATCGGCAGCCAGGCGTGCGGCAGGGGGCGGGGCGTCTCCCCAGGGCACGAGAACCCGACGTTCTGTGAGCATCCTGCCCCCGCCCGGCACCGCAGTAAGCACGGCATCGTGCCCGAGCATGCTTTGGATGCGTGAGAGGCCGTGATGGATGCGCTCGTCCGGGCTGCGCCCCCATAGCCCCTCTTCATGGTTGCCGATCGCGTCGACATGGGTCGGGCTAATGGTTACGCGGGAGACGGGAGCCTCAAGCCCCGTATCGATACCGTCGCCCTGCAGTTGCCAGCGAACCCTGTCGACGACATCGGCAGGGGTGAAGTAGCGGGGGTGGCTCCATTCCCGCTCGGAGCCGCCAGAACCCTCCGTCGTGATGTGCACGCGAATTCCTGTGCAGACGAGACCTGCCGCCGTGAACCCGCTCGCGAATCGATCGGCGACGGCCCGGAGCGCGAATGCGATCTGGTCGATTCGGTCGAGTGGCGGCTCACAATCGATCTGCACGTCGAAGTCGAGCGGGGGAACGCGGGGAACGACGATCCTGTGATCGAGGCCAGCGGCCCGCTCGTGGGCGCGCGCGCCGGATTCGCCGAATCGTGCGCGGACATCGGTAGAAGAGAGCGCGGCAAAGTCGCCAAGGGTGCGGGCGCCGAGCTTGCGAAGCAGCGCCGTCAGGTCTCCATCGCCCACGGTCTCGATCGGCAGGGGAGCGAGAAAGGCGGGGGATGCTCCCGGCGGCACGATGAGAACACGGTGGCCTTCGGCGCCGCTGGGGGGTGCAGAGGGCGCTGCACCCGTCACGGGCCCCGCACGGTAGGCGGCCTGCTCGGCGGCGAACCGGCTGTCGGCGATGCCGATGGATGCTGGGGGGCTGCCCTCGGCGAGCATCCGGTCGAGAAGCGCTGTTGCAGCGGGGAGTTCGCCCCCGTAGTAGCGGGCGGCTCCTCTGGCACGCACAGCGCAGAGCCCCGGCCTGATGGGCTCGACGCCGGGGATGATCTCCTCGATGCTGCTGATGACCGGCTCGAAGGCGCGGGCGTCGGCCTCGGCGTCGTAGGGGGTGATCGTGAGGTCAGGGCAGCGCAACTGGGCCTCGCGCACTCGGAGTCCGCGGCGCACACCTTCGCGGCGGGCTTCTGCTGAGCATGCGATGACGAAGCCTTTATCGATAATGGCTACGGCAGCGGTGGGGGAGAGCCCTTCGGTTGCTCTTGCCGCTTCAACGGGCCAGTCGGCGAACCAGACCACCATGGAGCGGGCAATGGAGGCAGTCATCAGCCCACGAGTTCTGGGGCGAGGCGAAGCCCCACAGGATGCGGCGCAGTCGGCACGGCTGCATCAGGCATTGCCGCGCCAGGCACGGCTGCCGCGGTCGCCCCGGTCCCGCTGGTGGGGGCGAAGGGAAGGATGAGCGTGCGGGTGCGGGAGCGCCCATCGCGCCCGCCAACCTCAACGCGCATTAGCCGTCCGGCAAGGCGCCCGTGGCCGTTGCCGATTCCCGACCAGGTGCTCGCGGTGGCCCGAATGCTCGCATCGGCTCCTGGCCACTCGCCGAGCACAATGAGAGTGCTCTCGCGCTGGCGCAGGCGTGCCGCAAGGCGGGAGGCCTCGGCGGGGGCAATGCGGGGCGGGGCTGCGGCCACGACGACGCCGAGAACGTCTGTCATGGCGGCGGCGACAGAGAGCCAGCGGGAGCCGGGCTGGGGCACCAGCACCAGGCGGGAGAGGTCAATGCCCAGCTCTGCCGCTGCCTCAGTGCTGAGGGTGGGCGCCCCCAGAACACCGCACCACGAACCCTGTTGTGAGGGGCCAGCGAGCAGGGCTAGGGCGAGGCTGGTTGACCCTGTTACCGAGTAGGTAGCGCCGGCCCGAAGGCCGTGTGGGAGAATGCTGCGCAGCCCATCGAGCACAGGAAGCATGGTGTCGGGCAGCTTGGTCGCCTGCATCTGGCGGATGCGCGCCTGCAGCTCCGACACCGCGGTGGGCATCGAAGTGGGGCGAGAACCCGCAAGAAGAGTCATACATCAATGTTCGAACACATGTTCGAATAAAGCAACCACAAGAACGGCTCAGCTTTGGGCGCACCTCTCTCTGACGTTTCGAAAATCGGCCCACCCTAGGGCAAGCTAGGCGGGTGACCGCCGTAGAGACACAGCGCCCCGTCCTCAGCCGCAAGCTTCTGCCTGCGGCCTTTATCTCGATCTCGGCGTTTTTGCTCTTCGGCGTCCAAACCCCGTTCGGTTATGCGGCGCTCGCCGCAGGGCTCATTGTCGGGTTTGTGGTTGATCGTGAGCTGTTCAAGCACCTCGCGCTCATCGCGGCCGGTCTGCTCATCATTAGCCTGGTTCCCCTCAATGCCGACCTCAGCATCGGCCACATGGTGGCGATGGGTGCTGCTCTTGCGCTCGCCGTTGCTGTGCCATGGCTCGTATCCCGCTATGTATATCGCGAGCGAATCATCCGCTTTCCCATGTTCACAGGGGAGTCGTGGTCGCTTACGGCTCGGCTCTATCTCGTCGGCGTTGTTGTGCTCGGATACCTGATTCTGCCGGTGTACCTCATCAGCACTGGTGTGTATCACAACTGGCCCGATGCCTCAGAAGATCCCACGATCTTCTGGCGGCTGTTTCTCGGCGTCAACGCCGTCGGCATTTGGGATGAGCTCTTCTTTATCTGCACAGCCTTCACGCTTTTGCGACGGCACTTTCCCGACTGGCTCGCCAATGTCCTCACGGCTGTCATGTTCTCGTCGTTCCTGTGGGAGATCGGCTACGAAGCGTGGGGCCCGTTGCTGACGTTCCCGTTCGCCCTTCTCCAGGGCTACACGTTCAAGCTCACTAAGTCGTTCACCTATGTCGTGTCGGTCCACCTGCTCTTTGACCTGGTGCTGTTTCTCGCGCTCGTGCATGCTCACGACCGCTCCTTTCTGCCCATCTTCATCTACTGACTCCCATGACCATCCAGCAGGGACCCGCAAGCTCGGATGCCGCGGGCGATACAGAGCTCGCCGAACGAATCAACGCGCGGCTCGGCAGCCGCCACCCCGTTGTTGCGGTTGCGACAGTCACGAGCGCGGGGGCACGGACTGCCGCTCTGGGAACGCCTCTCACGTCGCGGTTCGAGATTGGATCGATCACGAAGGGGATCACGGGGCTCCTTTATATGGATGCGGTGGAGCGCGCCGAGGTGGCGCCAGCAACGACGCTCGGCGAGCTGCTGCCGCTGGGGGAGTGCCCCGCTGCCGGGGTAACGCTGGCCTCCCTCGCGACGCACACCTCGGGTCTGCCTCGTCTCGCTCCCTCGCGCGATGTGGTGCGTCGCAGCTGGGCTCTCATGCGCAGGGGAGCTAATCCCTATGGCGAGACGCTGGATGAGTTGGTTGTCGGCGCTCGCCGAGCCACAGTGCGCCCCGCGCGGTATCCCCGCTATTCCAATCTGGGCTTCGAGCTGCTCGGCCATGCGGTGGCGAGCGCGGCGGGCATCGACTACGCGGCGCTGCTTCGCGATCGCATCGCTGATCCGCTCGGTCTCGGGTCTTTCGCCGTACTTTCCGGGCCGGCGGATCTCACCGAGCGCGACCTGACGGGCAGGAGTTCGAGGGGCAAGATCATGGAGGCGTGGACGGGGGAGGCGATTGCGCCGGCCGGAGGCATCCGTTCGACGATTGGTGACATGGGGCACCTGGCGGCCGCGCTTCTCGATGGTTCGGCGGCGGGCATGCGTGCGCTCGAAGCTGCTGCGCCGATGTCGAGCCCCACCATGAAAATCGGTGCAGCATGGATCACGCTTGAGTCGAAGGGCCGGGTTATTACCTGGCATAACGGCGGCACGGGTGGGTTCTGCGCCTGGATGGGCCTGGATCGCGAGGCCCATGTCGGCGTTGTGATTCTTTCTGCCACGGCCATCCCTGTTGACCGTTACGGATTCGATCTGCTCGCAGAACTCTCCGAGCCCTCCATACGTGAGTAAGAGTTAGCTTCGTTCCGCCGCCCATACACTATTTGAGGGGATTTTCGACCGCCCGGTCGCCCCTTCCAGTGTGGGAAAGGAACAGAATGGGCCACGAGTCCGACCAGAAGTTGCAGCAATGGAGCGAGCGCGAGACGGTGGCAGAGGCCATCATTCCCCTGGTCGGGAAGCTCTATCGCCAGAACGGTGTTGTCACCTCCATTCATGGCCGTCGGCTCCTCAACAAGTCCGCGATCGGGGTGCTCAAGGCGCACAGCCACAGCCGTCAGGGTGCCGCATTCGCCCTCGATGTCGAAGACACCCTTCCCATTCTTCAGACGCTCGTCGGACTGGGTCTCGGCCCGGCATCCATCGACGTAGGAACGCTTCTTGAGCGGTACCGCGAAAGCGACACCGACCTCGAGACCTTTCTTCGTTCTGAGCTTGCCCCCGTTGTCGATGTCAACGAGAAGAACTCGCCCGACCCTGTCGACGTGGTTCTCTATGGTTTCGGACGCATCGGTCGGCTTTTGGCCCGCATCCTCATCGCCCATGCTGCGGGAGGAAGTGGCCTTCGCTTGCGTGCGATCGTCGTGCGCAAGGGGTCAGAGAACGACCTCATCAAGCGGGCTAGCCTGCTGCGCCGCGACTCGGTTCACGGGCCGTTCGAGGGCACGATCGAGATCGACGAAGAGAACAACACGATCCTCGCCAACGGCAACCTCATCCAGGTGATCTACTCGAACAGCCCCGCAGAGGTCGACTACACCAAGTACGGCATCACTAACGCGATCGTCGCCGACAACACGGGCAAGTGGCGTGATGCAGAGGGCCTCTCGCAGCACCTCAAGAGCCCCGGAGTCGCCCGCGTTCTGCTAACGGCTCCCGGCAAGGGCGATCTCAAGAACATCGTTCACGGCATCAACCACGACACGATTACAGATGCTGACCGCATCCTCTCTGCCGCATCCTGCACCACCAACGCCATCACCCCCGTGCTCAAGGCGATCAACGACAAGTACGGCATCCTGAACGGGCATGTCGAGACCGTTCACTCGTTTACCAACGACCAGAACCTCATCGACAACTTCCACAACGGCGATCGCCGCGGGCGCTCCGCTGCTCTCAACATGGTCATCACCGAGACGGGTGCAGCCAAGGCTGTTGCCAAGGCTCTTCCCGAACTCGCGGGCAAGCTCACGGGCAACGCCATCCGCGTTCCGACGCCCAATGTCTCGCTCGCGATTCTCAACCTCAACCTTGAGAATGAGGCGGATAAGGATGAGGTCAACGCCTACCTGCGCGACCTGGCCCTGCACTCGGTTCTGCGCCAGCAGATCGACTATGTCGAGTCAGCAGAGATCGTCTCCAGTGACTTCGTGGGTTCGAGCCGCGCCGGCATTGTCGATGGTCTTGCGACCCTGAGCACGGGCAACTCCCTCGTGCTCTACGTCTGGTACGACAACGAGTTCGGCTACAGCCGTCAGGTGATTCGTGTGCTGGAGACCCTGGCGGGCAACCACCCGCTGGTGTTCCCCGAGCGCAAGTCGGTCTCGGCCTCTTAGCCCTGGGTGCGGGGGCCGCTATTCCAGCGGCTCCCGCACGTCGTCGCTGTCTCCGCGCCCTCGCAGGCGTTCCAACTCGCGGCGCTCTCGCTTGGTGGGGCGTCCGGCTCCGCGGTCGCGCACGGGAGCGAGTGGCCTCTCTTCCCGTGGCGGCGGGGGCGGAGTTGTCTCCAGGTAAGCGGATGCTGCTTCGGGAGCTCCGACGCGCTTGGCGATCAGCCGCTGCACGATAAACGTGCGGTCGAATCCGGCGATGCGCACGCGTACTTCGTCGCCGACGCGCACGGCCTGGGCCGCCTTTACCCGGTCGCCTCCGAGCTTGACGTGCCCAGCGCGACAGGCGCTCGTTGCTGCGGATCGGGTCTTGTAGACCCGCACCGCCCACAGCCAGCTGTCAACCCGCACGCTTTCCATGGGTCAAGAGTAGTAGCGCGCTGGAGCTTGATCCTTTGCCGCGTTACAGTGACCACAGATGACTATGAAGCGGCGCACATTCCTTGTTGGATCGGTTTCGGGGCTCACGCTCCTCACAGTCGCGGCCTGCACGCCCGATTCGCCGCAGCCGTCTCCCTCTGCCTCACCGATTCGTTCTAAGACTCCCGAGCCGGCGGCTTTCGTCCGCACGAACTGGGCGGCCGACCCGTTCTCGCGAGGGGCTCTGAGCTATCCGGCGGTCGGAACGGCGGCCGATGACCGCGAGATTCTGCGTCGGCCCATCGACGACCGGTTGTTCTTTGCGGGCGAGCACACCGCCGAGACTGCCCCGGCGACCGTTCAAGGCGCCCGCGCATCGGGCAGAAGCGTGGCGTTCGATGTCATGTCGATTGCCGAGCCGGAGGAGCGCATCGCCATCGTCGGAGCGGGTATTGCTGGCGCAACCGCGGCCCGCATCCTCGTCGACTCGGGCTACGACGTCGTGGTCATCGAGGGGCGTGACCGGCTCGGCGGCAGAGTCTCCACTCTGAGCGGCGGCGACTGGCCGTTCCCCGTGGAGCTGGGCGCCGATGTCATCTCGGCGCTCGATTCCGCTGCCGTGCTTGCTGAGCTCGCCGACGCCGACATCGAGGTCGTGCCGTTCACCCTTTCGCAGGAACACCGCACGGTAGCCGGCGCTGTTCTCGAGCCCAGCACGGTGGGGCAGGATGCTGTGGCTGAGGCCTTGGAATGGGCGGCCGTTCAGCCTGTCGACACGTCGCTCGCCGACGCCCTGCTCGATTCCGGGGCGGCGAATGTGGACGCGTCTGCGGGGGCAGCGGGCGTTTCGCAGGTCGATCTGCTCGAGAACTATGTGGCATCCGACGTCGTTGTCGGCACGGGGGCTGATGCCGATGAGCTCTCGGCGTGGTTCGCCTCAATCCCTGTGCTGGGTGCTGAGGGTGACGAAATGGTCGTCGGTGATTTCGAGTCCTTGATCGCGGGGATGATCGACGGCATCACCGTGTTGCCCTCGAGCACTGTCTCTGGCGTCACTCTCACGGACAGGGGCGTAAGCCTCCGGCTGGCCAGGGGAGAGTCGTATTCTGCCGACCGCACCATCGTCACGGTTCCGCTGGGGGTGCTGCAGGCCGGAGCTATCGAGTTCGATCCGCCTCTGCCGTTTTCGCATCGCGGGGCCATCGCGGCCCTCGGCATGGGGCACCGCGACAAGATCGTCATGCGTTTCGACACCCCGTTCTGGTCGACGGAAGCATCAGCCTGGAGCGTTGTCGATGGTGACACCGATTTTCCCCTCTGGATCAACATGCTCCCGCTTATGGGCGAACCGATTCTCGTCGGCCTCATGGCGGGCGAGGCTGCAGTGCGGCTATCGGAATTTGGCGACCGCGAGCTTATGCAGGCTGCTCTTGTGAGCCTCGAGCCTTTTGTTGACCCTGATCTGGTGTCGCGTTCAGCTTCTCCTTCGGCTTCGCCCTCACCCTCGAGCGCCTCCGACTGATCGCGATCAGCAGGGTGGTCGTTGAGGCAAAGATAACGACGACGGCGAGCAAGTAGAGGCTCAGCTCAAACGGAACGTCGACGAGCGATGGGTCGAGAAAAAAGTACGGGTACCAATACACGGTCGCGCCGCGGATCATCGTGTAGACCACCCAGATTGCCGGGAAGACCAGCACCCAGCCGATCGTTGACCACGGCAGCAGTCGCGCCGGGGCCACAACCCAGTCGAGCAGCGCGAGTGCGGGAATCACGAAGTGCAACAGGATGCTCGACCAGGGTGCCCAGACCGGCACTCCGCGCAGCGTGCCTTCTATGAGCAACACGCTGAACACGATGCCCGACACCGTCACATAGGCCACGGCTAGCGCCCGCAGCTGGTCGAGCGGCACGGAATCTTGACGCCCCGTGAGGGCGACAATGCCAGACCAGGCAAAGACGACCACGGCGAGAATCATGCTCTCGACGGTGAAGTAGCTAAAGAAGTTGCCGATCGCGAGCGGGCTCGTGCCGATCGTAAAGTTGATGTCGCCCACGAGGGCCACGATGCCTGTTATTGCGGTGAGCAGTCGTGCGATACCCAACACAGTGGTGTGGATGGGCATTCGACGATCCGCAGTCAGCTCTGTCGTGGTGATGGGAGGTTGTCGCGTCGACTCAGGCGTCGACGAGCGAACCCTTCCAGCGAACGAGGGCACGCACCGTGTCGCTGGGATCGTCGGCAAGTCGGTCCATCACGTCGCGGGGAACGTAATAGTTCACGGCCAACCAGCCGCGCACGGTGTCGGAGGGGTCGTCGGCGAGTTCGCGCAGAACATCGCACGATGTTTTCTCGTTGCGTGCGACGGCATTGCGAACACCCTCATCGGGGTCGTGAGCCAGGGTTGCGATCACGTCGTCGGGCGTGTGGGGGTTGTTGGCGGCGCTTTCGCGGATGCGGGGGTTTGCATCGGCGGCAAGAAGTCGGAGCCGCCGCAATTTGCTCTCGGTAACGGGCGGCGCTGGGTGCAGGCGGGCCACCTCTTCAGCGGTGAGCATCGAGGGAGCGAGCTCTCGCATCGCCGCCAGCTGGGCCGGGGTGTTGAAGCGGATGCACGACATCTTTCGAGACTACCCCGGTCACCTCAACGCTCATATGACGCCGCGCTGCACGATATTCTCTCGTCAAGTGGATTTTGCCCTGACAGCACGGGCCCGGAATCCGATACGCTGATTGATAACGAGCCAGGGGAGGTTCACATGGTCGATGCGCCGCACTCTCACGACGGCAAGCGCCCTGACGCTGCCTCCACCAACGACGAGCCCATTGTGAGCGACACTATCGCCGTGCCCGGTTCCTCGAGCACTACGGAGACCACTGCCCACATGAGCGCGGATTTCGAGTCGCAGCTCGCGGCCCTCAGCGGTGAGGTCAGCCGCGAGGAGCTTGAGGCTGTCGGCGCGCTTCCCTCGGGTTCCGCACTGCTCATCGTTCGTCGTGGGCCCAATGTCGGCGCTCGTTTTCTTCTTGACTCCGATGTCACGACGGTGGGTCGCCATCCGGATGCCGATATTTTTCTCGACGATGTCACGGTCTCGCGAAAGCACTCCGAGTTCATCCGCTCGGGAACGACCTTTGAGATCCGAGACCAGGGCTCGCTCAATGGCACCTACTTCGATGGTGTCCGGGTCGACTCTGCGACGCTTGTCGATGGTTCCGAGGTTCAGATCGGCAAGTTCCGACTGACGTTCTACGCATCGCGCTTAGACCTCGCCTCCTCGGCGGCTAGCTAAGTGGCGCGCGCCGCCGCGGCCCACGAAAAGTCGCCGACTCTGGCACTTCTTAGCATTGGGCAGGTTCTCGCACGGCTAACGGCGGAGTTCCCCGATCTCACGCCGTCCAAGCTCCGGTTTCTTGAGGAACGGCAGCTAATTTCGCCGTCTCGCACCGAGTCTGGCTATCGCAAGTTTTCTCCCGACGATGTCGAGCGGCTGCGCCTCGTGCTCACGATGCAGCGCGACAACTATCTCCCTCTCAAGGTCATCAAGTCATATCTCGACGACCTCGACGCTGGGCGGCAGCCGGAGCTTCCGGGAGGAGCAACGGTCGCCGGGCCGTCGATTCTCTCGTCAGAGCGTCGATTGGGGCGCGATGAGCTGGTGCGGGCGGCCGGGGTCAGCCCTCAGCTCCTCGCCGACGCCGTGTCTGCGTCGTTGATCACTGCTTCAGATGTTTATGGCGACGATGCGCTCAAGGTGCTGACTGCTCTGGGCGAGCTCAAGCGTTCCGGCATCGAGCCGCGCCATCTGCGCAGCTTCAGAGCAGCCGCAGAGCGCGAGCTGGGCCTCATCGAGAGCGCCCTGATTCCCGTCGCACGGCGAAAAGATGCATCCAGCAGAGCAAAGGCGAGCGAGCTTGCTCGTGAGATCGCTGGGCAACTCGAGATTGTTCGGGGAAGCCTGATTCGCGGTGCACTTTCACGACTCGACCCGTAAGCTGGGGTCATTGCTTCCGACATGCGGCGACACGCCAAATCCGTCGGCGCCCAATGCCAGGCATTCACCCGAAAGCCTCGTACCGTGGTGATAGATCAACTTCAACCAAACATTGAAAGTTAAGACTCACCCCGGCACGGCCGGCAGTGGGCGGTCACACAGCAAACGGAACCATTGTGGAAGGCATCGAGATGAGCGAACTCAGCAGTCGTAATGAGGATTCTCGTTACGATCTCGGCCTCCTGTTTACCGATGGCCTTCCCGATCTCGACGACACCTCCGGCTACCGCGGCGCCGTTGCGGCACGCGCTGCCGGCATCAGCTATCGCCAGTTGGATTACTGGGCCCGCACCGAGCTTGTGCAGCCCACAATCCGCGGCGCGGCCGGTTCCGGCTCGCAGCGCCTCTACGGCTTCCGCGACATCCTCGTGCTCAAGCTGGTCAAGCGTCTTCTCGATACCGGTATCTCGCTTCAGCAGATCCGTACCGCGGTCAACCAGCTTCGCGAAGCTGGCGTGAGCGATCTGGCGCAGACCACGCTCATGAGCGCCGGCGCCAGCGTCTACCTCTGCACCTCCAACGACGAGGTCATCGACCTCGTTAACCGGGGACAGGGAGTCTTCGGCATCGCCGTGGGCAAGGTGCTCCGCGAGGTCGAGCACAGCCTGGTCGAGCTCGAGGCCGACAAGCCTGACGCAATGGACGAGCTCGCCGCTCGTCGCTCGACTCGCGCCTCCTAGGGGCGCCACGGTGGCCTCTGGGGTCACCCAGAGCCTTTAGCGCGCCTTAGACCAGCGTCTAGACCAGCGCCCTAGATCAGTTCTGGGCTAGCTCAGGAGAGGCCAGCGGCGCGCATGATGCGCTCTAGCAGCTGGTCGAAGTTACGAGCCATCTCTTCTGCGCTCTCGCCCGGCCACATGTGCAACGGCTTTGCTGCTCCTTGTGCCTGCTGAAGCGACGTGCGCTCCGGCAGCTGGGGGCTGAGCACGAGCGGGCCGAACATGTCGCGTAGCTCTTTGATGCGGAACTGGTGCTCGAGAGACTGCACACGGGCCCGGTTCACGATGATTCCGAGGGGCTGAAGGCGGGGGGAGAGGCCCCGTCGAATCTCCTCGATTGCGCGAAGAGCGCGGTCGGCTGCGGCGACAGAAAACAGTCCAGGCTCGGTGACCACGGCGACTCTGTCGCTGGCGGCCCAGGCCGTGCGGGTTAGAGCGTTGAGCGATGGTGCACAGTCGATCAGCACGAGGTCGTAGTCGTCTTCGACGTTGGCGAGTGCCTCCTCGAGCTTCCAGATGTCGCGGATGCTCGGGTGGGGTCCGTCAAAGTTGATCGCAGACGGGCTGCCGATTAGGACATCGATTTTGCCGGGGCGGCCGCGGGTCCAGCCGCTCGGCGCGATGGCCTGGCGCACGATCTTCTCCTTGGGAGAAGCGAGAACGTCGGCAACATTGAGTCGCCCCACGACGTTGATGTCCATGCCTGTTGAGACATCAGACTGCGGGTCGAGGTCGACCACGAGGGTCCGCAACCCCTTGGCAAATGCTGCGGAAGCGAGTCCGAGCGTGACAGTGGTCTTTCCGACTCCTCCCTTGAGGGAGCTCACGCTGAGTACATGCACAACAAGAAACCATACCTTCAGTAGTCTGTGAGCATCCACCTCTAATCAGGGGGTGTCGCTAGCGAGTGCCGAATACCAGAGTGCGCATCGCTAGCGCCATGCAACGTTGCAGGAAGGGTACGGATGTTCTCCAAGATTCTCGTCGCAAACCGGGGTGAAATCGCCATTCGAGCGTTTCGCGCTGCCTACGAGTTGGGGGCCCGTACCGTCGCGGTGTACCCCTACGAGGATCGCAACTCCCTTCACCGCCAGAAGGCGGACGAGGCGTTCCAGATCGGCACTCAGGGCCACCCGGTCCGTGCCTACCTCGATGTTGACGAGATCATCCGTGTCGCCAAGCTCAGCGGTGCCGACGCCATCTACCCCGGTTACGGCTTTCTTTCTGAGAACCCCGATCTAGCTAAGGCTGCTGCGGATGCTGGCATCACCTTTATCGGGCCGGGAAACAGCGTTCTCGAGATGGCGGGCAACAAAGTCACCGCAAAGGAACATGCTGTGGCAGCGGGGGTTCCCGTGCTCAAGTCGTCGCCAGCCACGACCGACGTCGACGTTCTCGTGGCTGCGGCCGACGAGATCGGTTTTCCGGTCTTCGCCAAGGCGGTTGCCGGTGGCGGCGGGCGCGGTATGCGCAGGGTCAACACGCGCGAGGAGCTCCGGCCCGCGCTTGAGGAGGCCATGCGCGAGGCCGATAGCGCGTTTGGCGACGCCACCATGTTCCTTGAGCAGGCGGTGCTCCGTCCCCGGCACATCGAGGTGCAGATTCTCGCCGACTCCACCGGGGAGACGGTTCACCTGTTCGAGCGCGACTGCTCCATTCAGCGACGCAATCAGAAGGTTGTAGAGATCGCTCCCGCGCCCAATCTCGACGAATCGATCCGTCAGGCGCTGTATCGAGACGCTGTGGCCTTCGCCAAGTCCATCGGCTACGTCAATGCCGGAACGGTTGAGTTTCTTCTCGACACCGTGGGGGAGCGCGCCGGCCAGCACGTCTTTATCGAGATGAACCCGCGCATCCAGGTCGAACACACCGTCACAGAAGAGGTCACTGATGTCGACCTCGTTCAGGCCCAGATTCGCATCGCCGCAGGCGAGACCCTCGCCGACCTCGGGCTTTTGCAAGACAATCTGAGGCTCCGTGGGGCTGCACTCCAGTGCCGCATCACAACAGAAGACCCGACACAGGGCTTTCGGCCAGACACGGGCAAGATCACGACGTATCGCTCGCCCGGTGGCGGAGGCATCCGGCTCGACGGCGGAACAGTGAGCCCCGGTTCGGAGATTAACCCGCACTTTGACTCGATGCTCGTCAAGATGACGTGCCGCGGCCGCGACTTTGCTTCGGCGGTTGGTCGTGCGCGCCGCGGTCTAGCGGAGTTTCGCATCCGCGGTGTTTCGACAAACATCCCCTTTATCCAGGCGGTGCTCGAAGACCCGTCGTTCATTGCTGGCGACATCAGCACGGCGTTTATCGACGAGCGGCCCCATCTCGTGCACGCTCACCCGTCTCGGGATCGTGGCACGAAGCTTCTCAACTGGCTCGCCGATGTCACCGTCAACCAGCCGAACGGACCAGCGGTCACCTCGATCCACCCGGCGGACAAGCTGCCAACGATCGACCTGTCCGAGCCAGCTCCCGCTGGATCGCGCCAGCGTCTCATGGAGCTTGGACCCGGTGGCTTTGCGTCGGCCCTGCGGGCGCAGACGGCGCTGGCAGTAACCGAGACGACATTCCGAGACGCGCATCAGTCGTTGCTGGCCACGCGCGTGCGCACTCGCGACCTCGTCGAGGTTGCCCCCCATGTGGCCAGGATGACGTCGGAACTACTCTCGGTCGAGGCCTGGGGCGGCGCGACCTACGATGTCGCACTGCGCTTTCTCGGAGAGGACCCGTGGGAGAGGTTGGCGTCGCTGAGGGAGGCTCTGCCCAATGTCGCGATCCAGATGCTTCTGCGGGGACGCAACACGGTCGGCTACACGCCGTACCCCACCGAGGTTACCGACGCGTTCGTACGGGAGGCCGCGGCCACCGGTGTCGACATCTTCCGCATCTTCGATGCCCTCAATGACGTCTCCCAGATGCGGCCGGCGATCGATGCCGTGCTTGAGACGGGCACCTCGATTGCCGAGGTGGCACTCTGCTACACGGGCAATCTGCTCGATCCTGCCGAGGATCTTTACACGCTCGACTACTACCTGCGACTTGCCGAGCAGATGAGCGACGCGGGGGCCCACATCCTGGCGATTAAAGACATGGCGGGTCTCCTTCGTCCTGCCGCGGCCGAGAAGCTTGTCACGGCCCTCAGGGAGCGTTTTGACCAGCCGGTCCATGTCCATACCCACGACACCGCAGGCGGGCAACTTGCAACCCTTCTCGCGGCGAGCCGTGCCGGAGCCGACGCCGTCGATGCCGCGGCGGCTCCGCTCGCGGGCACCACGAGCCAGCCGTCGCTCTCCGCACTGGTCGCCGCACTCTCCGACACGGAGCGCGACACGGGGATCAGCCTCCAGGCCGTTTCAGATCTCGAGCCCTACTGGGAGGCGGTGCGCGAGGTCTATGCCCCGTTCGAGTCGGGTCTGCCCGGCCCGACCGGCCGCGTCTACCATCATGAAATCCCGGGAGGCCAGCTCAGCAATCTGCGGCAGCAGGCCATCGCGCTCGGCCTTGGCGACCACTTCGAGAAGGTCGAGGATGCTTACGCTGCGGCCAACGCGATGCTGGGGCGTCCACCCAAGGTAACTCCGTCGTCGAAGGTCGTCGGTGACCTCGCGCTCGCCCTGGTGGCGGCCGACGCCGATCCCGATGATTTCGAGCAGAACCCCGAGAAGTACGACATCCCCGACTCCGTGATCGGGTTCATGGCGGGAGAGCTGGGGGAGCTGCCGGGCGGTTGGCCGGAGCCGTTCCGCACCAAGGTTCTGGAAGGGCGCACCGTCAAGATCGGGGTGAGTCCTGTTTCGGAGGCGGACGAGGCTGCGCTCGGTGGCACGTCAGATGAGCGCCGAAACGCCCTCAACCGCCTGCTGTTCCCCGCCCCCACTGCCACATTCGCCGATGTGCGGGAGACGTACGGAGATCTTTCCGTTCTCGATACGGTCGACTACCTCTATGGCCTCCGCCAGGGCGAGGAACACATCGTTCCGATGGAGAAGGGGGTCAACCTCTATGTCGGCCTTGAGGCTATCGGCGATGCCGATGCCAAGGGCATGCGCACCGTCATGACCACCATGAACGGCCAGTTGCGACCCGTGTTCGTTCGAGACCGAAGCATCTCTGTCGAGGTCCACGCGACCGAGAAGGCGGATGCCTCCAAGCCGGGGCACGTTGCGGCACCGTTCGCCGGTGTCGTTACCCTCCAGGTAGAGGTCGGCGCGGCTGTGGAAGCAGGTCAGCCCGTCGCGACGATTGAGGCAATGAAAATGGAGGCGGCGATCACGGCATCGGTGGCTGGAGTCGTCGCGAGGCTTGCGATCAAGTCGACATCGCCCGTGGAGGGTGGAGATCTGTTGGTGGAAATTACACCGGCCTAGCCCCTTGGTAGACTGAGCCGTTCCTCAGGGAAGGGAAGTTCTGCCTGTGACGACGAAACGTGGAGAGTCGGGTTCTATATCCGACGACGCGCATTCACTTGATGATTCCGGCTTCAATGACTCGGTTCTGCTTGAAGACGGCGGCGATGACCTCGCTTCAGACGTCCCTGAAAGCATGACCGTGAGCATCGACCTGCCCGCGCCCGTGCGCACGGTTCCCGATGACGAGCTCGCGGTGACGATCAGCGATGATCCCGTGAGCCCGGAGCTTCTCGCCGGTGTTGACGTGTCGAGCCTCTCGATCAGCATGGATACCTCGTTGATCGAGTCTTCCGACGACGTCGTCGACGATGTCGAGTATGCGCCGCTTCCTGCCGTTGCATCGGACGACCCTCAGAGTCGTCGAGACCGCCTCCGCGGCGAGGTCTCGTCCACGCCGGAGTCGGCCAACATGCTGACCGCTGACAGGCTCATTGATGTCAAGCGACGCAGGCGCCCGGCACCAGAGGGCGGTTGGCCGTCGTTCGTCTACTCGGCGAGTTTTCACCTTGTGAACTTGGGCGACTCGGCCAAGGCTCGAGCGCGCAAGGAGCTCGATGCCCGCATCGACAAGCAGTTCGAAGGCGGCACCCGGTTCGTGCCGGTGCTCACCCGCAAGGGCGGAGTCGGCAAGACGACGATCACCTCGCTGCTGGGCATGGCGTTGTCGGATGTCCGCGAAGACCGCATCATCGCCATCGACGCCAACCCCGACCGTGGCACGCTGTCGGAGCGTGTCAACAAGCAGACCCGTTCCACCGTTCGCGACGTCGTCACCCATGCAGCCTCCATCACGAGCTTCAACGACTTTTCGCAGATGGTGTCACGCGATGAGACGCGGCTCGATATCCTCGCGTCGGACACCGACCCGCTTCTCTCCGAGGCATTCGACGAGAACGACTACAACGTGGTCGCAGACCTCGCCGCACGCTTCTACTCGATCGCCCTCACCGACTGCGGAACCGGCATCGTCCATTCTGTGATGCGGGCAACCCTGCAGCGGGCAGATTCACTCGTCATCGTTTCTGGCGGCAGTGTGGATGAGGCTCGCCTCGCATCCGAGACGCTCACATGGCTCGAGTCCAACGGTTACGCCGACCTGGTGCGCAACGCGGTCGTCGCCATCAACACAGCGACGCAGGGCACGAGCCTCGTCAAGCTTGACGAGATCGAATCGCACTTTCAGTCGCGCGTGCGCGAGATCGTGCGCATTCCGTATGACCCGCACCTCGCCGCTGGCTCCGTCATCGACTACAAAAACCTCCGCACCCTGACCAAGGATGCTGCCCGACGCTTGGCCGCGACCGTCATGGACGGTCTGCCTTCGCGTCGAGCCGACTAATCCGCGAACAAGCGTTAGCACGATCGCCGCTGCCGGGTGCAGCGAGGGCGATGGAACTACCAACCACGAGACCTGAGGTGGCAGCATGACCGCACGACAAATTCGGTTCTTCGGAGACCCGGTACTCAAGACGGTCTCCGATCCGGTCACATCGAAGGACGATGTCACTGGACTGATCGAAGATCTCATTGACTCGGTCAAGCTTCCCGGTCGTGCTGGCGTTGCCGCCCCACAGATCGGCGTTAACCTGCGCGCATTCAGCTACAACGTCAACGGGGAGATCGGCTACGTCATCAACCCTGAGCTTGTTGAGGTCTCTGGCGAGCCTGAGCTTGTCGAAGAAGGCTGCCTCTCTGTTCCCGGGTTCTATTTCAAGCGATTGCGTTATCCATTTGCCCGCGTCAAGGGAATCGATCTCGATGGCAACCCCGTCGAGCTGAGCGGTGACGGTCTTATGGCGCAGGCTCTCCAGCACGAGGTCGATCATCTTGAGGGCCGTCTTTACATTGACGGGCTCGATAAAGAGACCAAGCGCGACGCCATGCGACAGATCCGTGAATCTGACTGGTTCTAACCCACCGTCGTAGGCGCCCGCCGCAAGCTGCGGCATGGCAGCAAAGCAGAAGGGCCCGTGCAAAGGCACGGGCCCTTCTGTCGTGGTGGCTGTGTTAGCCGCTGATCGAAATGCCCTCGGTTGCGGGAGCATCGTTGTACATGCCAGCAATCACATCCGAGAAGTCCCGGAGGATGATGTCGCGCTTGATCGAGAGCTTCGGGGTGAGATACCCGCTCGCCTCGGTCAGGTCGTGCTCCAAGATGGTGAACTTGCGGATCGACTCCGCCCGCGAAACACCCGCGTTGGCTCCGTCAATCGCACGCTGCACCTCGGCGATCACCTTGGGATGCTTTCCAGCCTCCGCCGGTGTGAGGCTTGCATCTTCGCCATTGTTGTTGAGCCAGACGGGGAGCATCTCCTCGTCGAGGGTGATGAGTGCGGAGATGAACGGACGCTGATCACCGACGACGATGACCTGGCCGATGATGGGGTTCGCACGAATGGGGTCTTCGAGCGCGGCAGGGGCGACGTTCTTGCCACCCGCTGTGACGATGATCTCCTTCTTGCGGCCCGTGATCTTGAGGTAGCCGTCCTCGTCGAGTTCTCCGAGGTCGCCCGTCTTGAACCACTCGCCATCGAACGTGTCTTGAGTGGCCTGCTCGTTGTTCCAGTAGCCAGCGAAGACGCTGATGCCCTTGGCCTGGACTTCGCCCTCTTCGGTGATACGAATGGCGTTTCCGGGGATAGCCGGGCCGACGGTGCCGATCTTGAACTTGGCGACGACGTTGACCGTAACGGGGGCCGTGGTCTCCGTGAGTCCGTAGCCTTCGAGGATGCGAAGGCCGAGGGCGCGGTAGAAGTGACCGAGTCGCAGGCCAAGAGGAGCCGACCCCGAGACGGCGTAGGCAACCCTGCCACCCATTGCGGCGCGCAGCTTGGAGAGCACAAGGCGATCAAGCACAGCGAACTTGAGCTTGAGTCCGAGCGGTACCGAACCCGCGTCGAGCGCCTTGGAGTAGGCGATCGCCGTTTCTGCCGCGGCGTGGAAGATCTTGCCCTTTCCGCCGGCTTCGGCCTTCTGTTCCGATGCGTTATAGACCTTCTCGAACACGCGCGGAACGGCGAGGAGGAACGTGGGCTTGAACGACCCAAGGGCCTGAAGCAGCTTCTTGGTATCGGGTTCGTGCCCAACCTTGACGCCGCCGTGGATGCTCAGCACTGAGATGAAGCGAGCGAACACATGGGCGAGCGTAATGAAGAGAACGGTGCTGGAGGCATCGTGCATAACCTCGGGCATGCTCAACCGGCTGTTACGGGAGAGCTCGTAGAAGTTCGAGTGGTTGAGGCGAACGCCCTTGGGCTTGCCGGTCGTACCCGAGGTGTAGATCAGGGTCGCCATGTCGTCTGCCTTGGCGAGGGAACGACGACGCTCGATCTCTTCGTCAGTAACCGCTGTGCCGCTGGCAGCTAGCTTGTCGAGGTCCCCGAGGTCGATCTGCCAGACGTGCTGCACGAGGGGCAGGTCTGCCCGGATCTCGTCCAGACGGGCAAAGTGGTCGGGGGTCTCGCCAATAAACCCGATGGCCCCGGAGTCGGTCATGTACCAGAGGATCTGGGCAGGAGCCGAGGTCTCGTAGATGGGCACCAGGATTCCCCCGGCGTACCACATCGCGAAGTCGACCAGGGTCCACTCATAACGGGTCTTCGCCATTAGCGCAACCTTGTCGCCAGGCTGCAGTCCAGCGGCGACAAAGCCCTTTGCTAGGGCGATGACCTGGCGCTCGAATTCGGTGGCTGTTACGTCCTCCCATGTCCCATCAGGACGGGGTAGCGCGAAGATGGCCTTGTTGGGTGTGGCCTTCACTCGCTGGACGAGCAGATCGGTCGTGTTCGCGTTCGGGTCAGCCTCGACCATTGCGGGCACGCTGTACTCTTTCACGGCAACTCCTTTGGTACCTCAGAGGGTGCGGGTATTCCCAACAGACTAGTGGAGCAGGGCCGCCGCGCTGCTTGACATTGTGGATTCTCTACACTTGAGATTGTCCATGTGCCGCACGGCGTATGTACGCATCGTTGTTATGCCGCTCCCGAGCGCATCCCTTTCACCCCTGCTGTTCGAATTGAGGACCTTCATGCACGCTGTCGGCATCGACATCGGTGGAACCAAGATCGCGGGGGCTTTGGTCTCCGACGAGGGCGAGATCGTGCGGTCTGAGCGAGTGCCGACTCCGGCCGGCAATCCGGGCGCCATCGTCGATGTCGTTACCGACATGATCCTCTCCCTCTCCCAGGGCGAAGAGGTTCGTGCTGCGGGAGTCGCCGCCGCAGGGTTTATCGATGAGCAGCAGGCCACTGTGTATTACGCGCCCAACATCAGCTGGCGCAATGAGCCATTCCGAGACCGCTTGCTCGAACGTGTGTCGCTGGACGTGACAATCGACAACGATGCCAACGCGGCGGGATGGGCGGAGTTTCGTTTCGGTGCTGGCCGTGGTGTCTCCGATATGACGATGCTCACGATCGGCACTGGTGTTGGAGGCGCCATCGTCACGGAGGGGAGGCTCCTGCGCGGCGGTTTTGGCACGGGGGCAGAGATCGGGCACCTTCGCGTTGTGCCCGGCGGGCTTCCCTGCGGATGTGGGTCCCGCGGTTGTATAGAACAGTACGGCTCGGGCCGGGCGCTTTTGCGTATGGCGAACGAGATTGCCGATGTCGGCGGCATCGGCATCCAGCTCGCGGACCTCCGCCAGGCGAGAGGCGTCCTGACGGGTGAGGATGTGGCGGCTTTGATCATCGAACGCGACGCCGGGGCAATGCAGGCGCTTCGTGAGCTCGGCAGCTGGCTCGGCCAGGCCTGTGCTTCGCTGAGCGCCATTCTCGACCCCAGGATGTTTGTGCTGGGCGGGGGAGTGGCAGCCGCAGGGGAGGCACTCCTTGACCCGATCCGCGAGGCGTATCTGGCGCACTTGCCGGCGCGTGGATATCATCCAGAGCCGCAGTTCGTCACGGCCCAGCTGGGAAACGACGCCGGCGTTGTCGGCGCAGCGGATCTCGCCCGCCTGCACTTTCTGTCGCGTTAGAGTTATCCGAGCGGATTGCAGAAGAGGTCTCGATGTTCTATTGGTTCATGAAGAACCTGATTGCCGGTCCCATTTTGCGGACGGTGTTCCGTCCATGGGTTAAGGGGCATGACAACATCCCCAAGACCGGTGGCGTCATCCTCGCGAGCAATCACCTCTCATTCATTGACTCGGTGTTTCTGCCCCTGGTCATCGACAGGCGCATCAGCTTTCTCGCCAAGAGCGACTACTACACGACCAGAGGGCTCAAAGGCTGGGCGACCAAGAACTTTCTCAAGGCCACCGGCATGCTGCCGATCGACCGCTCGGGCGGCAAGGCCTCTGAGGCCTCGCTCAACACGGGCCTCGGCGTTCTGGCCAAGGGCGAGGTCCTTGGCATCTATCCGGAGGGCACCCGAAGCCCTGACGGCAAGCTTTATCGCGGCCGCACCGGCGTCGCCCGCATGATTCTTGAGGGCAATGTTCCTGTTGTTCCCGTGGTCATGGTCGATACCGACAAGGTCATGCCGATCGGCAAGCGTCTGCCCAAGGTTCGCCGCATCGGTGTCGTCATCGGTGAACCCATTGATTTCTCCCGGTTCGAGGGCATGGAGAGCGATCGCTTCATTCTGCGGTCGATCACGGACGAGATCATGTTCGAGCTCCTCCGTCTTGGTGACCGGGAATATGCGGATGTCTATGCGTCGTCGGTCAAAGAAAAGCGCGCAACCCTGAGCCGCTAGCGCCGCTATTCGGCGCGGAGCGAGTGGTCGTGCGCGTCCACTAAACTTTCCTCACCGGGCCTATGCCCGGCTCTTTCTGCAACCTGAAAAAGGAAAAAGTAACCGTGTCCCAGTCGACTATTGAGCCCGTAGTGCAAGCCGATCCCTCCGTGATCGCGGGGCTCGACTATTGGCGCACGCTTCCCATCAAGCAGCAGCCGCAGTGGCCGGATGCCGACGCGGTTGGCGCAGCATCCGCTGAGATCGCTGCGCTTCCGCCGCTCGTATTCGCGGGCGAGGTCGACCAGCTGCGCAGCAGACTCGCCGACGCTGCTGCGGGTCGGGCGTTCCTTTTGCAGGGCGGCGACTGCGCCGAGACCTTCGCCGGGGCCACCGCCGACCAGATTCGCAACCGCGTCAAGACGATCCTTCAGATGGCCGTGGTTCTTACCTATGGCGCGTCGATGCCGATCGTCAAGATGGGGCGCATGGCAGGGCAGTTCGCCAAGCCGCGCTCCAGCGACACCGAGACGCGGGGTGACGTAACTCTTCCCGCGTACCGCGGCGACATCGTCAACGGATACGACTTCACGCCCGAGTCGCGCCGCGCGGACCCCGCCCGCCTGGTCAAGGGATACCACACCTCTGCGTCGACCCTTAACCTCATTCGCGCGTTCACCCAGGGTGGCTTCGCCGATCTGCGTGAGGTGCACAGCTGGAACAAGGGCTTCGCCGCAAACCCCGCCAACAAGCGTTACGAGGCACTGGCGGGCGAGATCGACCGCGCCATCCGATTCATGGAGGCGGCCGGCGCCGATTTCGACGAGCTCAAGCGCGTGGAGTTCTACTCAAGCCATGAGGGACTGCTCATGGACTACGAGCGTCCGATGACACGCATCGATTCGCGCACGGGTCTCGCCTACAACACGTCCTCACATTTTCAGTGGATTGGTGAGCGCACGCGCGATCTCGACGGAGCACACCTCGACTTCTTCTCTCGGGTTCGAAACCCCATCGGCATCAAGCTCGGCCCCACCACGACGCCCGAGGTGATGAAGCAGATCATCGACAAGCTCGACCCCGAGCGTGAACCAGGACGGCTCACCTTCATCACCCGCATGGGCGCTGGCAAGATCCGCGAGTCGCTGCCGCCGCTTCTTGAGGCGGCGAAATCGCTCGGTGTTACGCCGCTCTGGGTCACTGACCCGATGCACGGCAACGGCATCACGACGCCGAACGGCTACAAGACGCGTCGCTTTGACGATGTGATGGATGAGGTCAAGGGCTTCTTCGAAGCACACCGCGCTGCGGGGACCCACCCGGGCGGCATCCACATCGAGCTCACGGGCGACGATGTCACCGAGTGCCTCGGTGGCTCTGAGCACATCGACGAAGAGACGCTGGCTACGCGGTACGAGTCGCTCTGCGACCCGCGCCTCAACCACATGCAGTCGCTTGAGCTAGCGTTCCTGGTCGCCGAGGAACTCAGCGCGGCCAAGAGCCACAACTAACACGCCCCCACAAGAGACAACGAGGGGCGGATGCTCCGGCGCAAGCCGACATCCGCCCCTCGTGTATTTGTGCCGTGTATTTGTGCCCTCAGCTGACGGTCTAGGAGTCGAATCGCACCTTGATCGTTGTTCCCTTGTCGACGGTAGATTCTGCGTCGGGGTTGGTCTTAGAGACCGTGAAGAGGCCGGGAGCCATGTCCGCAAAAATGTTGTAGTCGAGGCGGAAGCCGGCGGATTCGAGGATCGGTTTGGCCTCTGACCACGCCTTGCCCACGACGTTGGGCACGGCAACCTGCTCGACGCCGCGCGAGATGATGAGGTCGACGGTCCCGCCTTGCGGCACTACCGACTCACCCTGAACGGCCTGGGCGCGGATGACACTGCCTGCCGGCACCGTGTCGTTGTACTCCTCGGCGGCTGGCTGGCCCGTGAGTCCGGCCTGAGCCAACGTAGCCTGGGCGTCGTCTACTGTCATGCCTGAAACATCGGGGATCGACCCCAGTGAAACGACTAACGTAACCGGCTGCTGATCGCCATAGGTCTCGATAGTCGTGAGGTCGACGTCGCCAGCGCCGAGCGCCTGGACGACGATTCCCGGCGTGGATCCGTCGAAAATGTATCGAGAATCTGTGGTCGTAAATCGCGAGTCCGTCACCGCCTGGAGGGCGTCAGCTTCGGCGAGGCCGATCAGTTCGGGGATAGGGAGCGGTTCTGGGCCTGCCGAGAGTATGAGGGTCACAACGGCGCCGTGGTCGACCGCTTCGCCCGCGGGCGGGTTGGTCCCCACGACGGTGCCGATGGGAACAGTCGGGTCGTACGCCTCGGTCGTCGCGTCGTCAACTATGAGGTCTTGTTCTTGGAGTGCTGCGGTAGCGGCCGCCACGTCCAGGCCTGCAACGGTTGCGATGGTCACCTTCGCGCCCGGGCCGGCGCCGAAGTACCATCCTGTGCCTACGGCCACCGCAGCGAGCAGCAGGACAAGGCCAACGAGCCACCCGCCCCGAGCGCGTCGGCGGTCGCTAACGCTCTTGAGCTTGTCGGCTTCAGGGCCAAGCGTGGCGGTGGGCGCGCTCAATCGGACGACGGGCTCGATTACCTGGGTTGCGTCGGTGGCCGATTCGACCGCCATGGGCAGCACCATTGTGCGGTTCATTGCTGCTTCAGGGGTATCGCGATCGAGCTCGCGTTGAATCACCAGCAGCTCGGCAAGCATTTCGGCGGCGTCGCTCGGGCGATCATCGGGCTCGCGAGCCGTGGCCCAGGCAACGAGTTCATCGAATGCGGCAGGAACGTTCGGATTCAGCAGGCTGGGCGCGGGCACCGTGTCGTTAGCGTGCTGCTGGGCTACTTGGAATGGCTGTTCGCCCTTGAATGGCTGCTCGCCCGCGAGCATCTCATAGAGCATGATCCCGACCGCATAGATGTCGCTGCGCGCATCCGCTGTTCCTCGTGTGACGAGTTCGGGGGAGAGGTAGGCGATCGTACCCATGAGCGCCGTGCCCGTTGCGGTGTTGGCGGTAGCGGCTCGAGCAAGCCCGAAGTCACTGATCTTGATGCGCCCGTCGTCGGCCAGCAGCACATTTTCCGGCTTGAGATCGCGGTGGACAATGCCGCTTCTGTGGGCCGCGGCCAGCCCGCTGAGCACCGCTTCGAGAATGTCGAATGCCTGCTCGGTAGTCAGGATGTGGTGGTCATTGAGAAGATCGCGCAGCGTTATGCCGGGCAGATATTCCATGACGAGATAGGCGGTTTCGCCATCTTGCCCCTGGTCGTACACATTGACGACATTGGGGTGAGCCAGGCGTGCCGCAGAGCGGGCCTCCTGAATGAAGCGGATCTTGTATTGCTCGTCGTCCGCCAGATGGCCGTGCATGACTTTGATCGCAACCCTGCGCTCAAGGCGCAGATCGGTGGCGAGGTAGACCGTCGCCATGCCGCCGCGAGCGATCCGAGAGCGCACCTGATAGCGGCCGTCGAGGAGACGGCCGATCATCGGGTCAGAACTGGGTGTGCTCACTGCTCAAGTCTAAAGTTCGACTGCCTGGCAATGTGGCGGGGACGCGCCTTGATGGCAACACTCGTATAACGGAGCGCAGCCGTTGGAGGGGTGATTAGCCGATCGCGGCGAGCCATGAGCGGGCTGACGCCTCCCACTTGGCATAGGCGTCCGGGTAGGCGGAGATCTGCACAGCCTGGGCGGCTTGCGTCACGGTCATCGACTGCCATCCTGCGATGTCGAGCAGTCCGCGAGTGTAGCCAGCGTTGGGATTGCCGGCGCCGCCGAAGAAGAGCCGGGCGGAGTGCTCGGGGGTGGTCAACTGGGCGACGGAACCCCAGCCAGCGCTCGGGCGCTGCTGAAAAAGACCAACGGAGTCGAGGTCTCCCCAGGTGAGATTGCGCAGGGTTGATTCCTGGGCCGCGGTAGCCAGCGCGATGACAAGTCCGTAGTCGTTTACGCCGAGGCTGCGCCCTACGGAGACGATCGTGCGCGCGTGCTTCTCCATCTCCGGCGTGAGGGCGACGACCGATTGCGGAGTGGATGGCGCACTGCCAGCCGCCTGCACCGCTGGTACGACGAGGGTCTTTCCCGCATAGATGGTGGACGTCGACGAGAGGCCGTTCGCGGCGAGAAGCTGAGCGACAGAGACGCCGAGCTTGGACGCGATAGACGACGCGGTGTCACCGGGAACGATCGTGTAGCGCGCCGCGCTGCTCGTGGCAACGGGGGTCGCTGCGGCCGGCGGTGTCGACGCAGCAGTCGTGAGGCCGGGAATGGTGAGCCGCTGGCCCGGGTAGATGATGGATCGGGCGGAGAGCCCATTGGCGTTGAGCACGGCCTGAGTCGCAACGCCGAACTTGGCGGCGATACCGCCGATCGTGTCGCCGCGGGCGATGGTGTAGCTGCCACCCGTGGTCGGCGCGGGCGCGGGGGTCACTGCCACGGGCTTGGCGGTCTGTGACAGGAGAAGAACCTGTCCGGGGTGGATAACCGACTTCCATCCCAGTCCGTTCATCGCCAAGACCGATGCGGTCGAGAGGCCGAAGCGACCGGCGATGCCGCTGATGGTGTCACCGGCTTGCACGGTGTAATTGGCGGGAGCCGCAGCGGCCACGCTGGACTGGGCGGGTGCGGTGTCGATCGACGGGGAAGTCGAGGAAGCCTGGGCATCGCTGAGAGCCTTGCGAACGGAGTCGCGGAGTGCCGACGGGCTCTGGGCGTCGTCGTGATCAGGGTTGTGGTCGTCGCCGAGGGCGATGGGGCCGGTGAGATTCATGCTCATGGCCAGCGATCCTGCGAGCACGATCGGAATTGTCGAGAGCGCGCTCTTTGCCACTCGTGCGCGGTATGACGTTCGATCAGAAGTGCCGGTCATGTTGTCCCCGTGATCCTCAGTGCCGTGGTGGTGGGCGACGTGCAACGAACGCCGAACACGTGGTGCACTTCGGCCGTGGCCCTGCCCAGCAATCTGGCACAGAACGGTACTTCTGTCAATCACTGTGACTCGTGTTAACAGAGTGATTGGAGTGAATCCGAGCCAGTCTGCCGAAAGAACACCCACAGTTACTGCGCGCTTGCATCACGTTCGCCGGTTTTTCTGACAGGCTTGTACTTGTGAGTACCGACCCTGAAGTTCGTTGGCTGACCATTCCCGACCTCGTCGATATCCTCGGAATCGGCGTTAGCAAGGTTCGTCGCCTTATAGAGGATCGAAGCCTTGCAGCGCGGCGCATTGATGGCGTCTGGCGTGTCCCCGAGTTGTTTATCCGCGACGGCGAACCGCTCTCGGAGCTGCGCGGCACGCTCATCGTGCTTGCCGATGCCGGGTTCGACAACGACGCCGCCATCGAATGGCTATTGGAGCCAGAAGAAAGCCTGGGGTTCGCTCCTATTGAAGCGCTGCGCGCAGGCCGCAAAGCTGAAGTGCGCCGTATCGCGCAGGCCCTCGCTTAGCCTCCCGCGGCCAGAGCTGCTGCCCTGTCGCTTCTAGACGGTGCGGCGAGTGACGAGGTGCACGAGGTCTACGAGCTGGGCCCGAGCGTCTGCATCGAATGATGCGTCTTCGAGGGCAGCAAGTGCCTTACGGGCGTTATGCGCGATGAGATTCTCGACGTCGGCCACAGCCCCGCATTCCCGAAGCGACGCCTGAAGGGTGTGCACTTGGCCATCGGTAAGGTCAGGGTCGCCGAGGAGCTCGTCGAGCAATCGCGTCGCCGAAGGAGTGAGGCGCCTCCTAGCAAGCCCGACGAGTACGGTGCGCTTGCCCTCCCGGAGGTCATCTCCCGAGGGCTTGCCCGTTTGTTCGGGATCTCCGAAAACGCCCAAGAGGTCATCGCGGAGCTGAAACGCAACTCCCAGCGGGAGGCCGAAGCCGCGCAAGGCGCTGATCTGGGTGAGCGATGCCCCGCCGATTGTCGCCCCGATGATGAGAGGCGCCTCGATGCTGTACTTGGCCGACTTGTAAACGATGACCCGGTGCGCACGCTCGAGCTGCTCGGTGTCGTTGCGGGAGCGCCACGAGTGCTCCTCTAGTAAATCGAGGTATTGGCCGCCGGTTACCTCCGTGCGCATACGGTTGAACTCTCGCCGAGCGGCGATCGCGGAATCGCGGCTGCGAACGAGCCCGAGCCCGGCGTCGAGGACCTCGTCGCTCCAGCCGAGCAGAAGGTCACCCAGCAGAATCGCGCTCGACCGGCCAAAAGATTCTGCGTTGCCCGTCCATCCGGTCTCGGTGTGCAGTGATTGAAAGCGTCGGTGCGAAGCCGGCTTGCCGCGGCGGGTGTCTGAATTGTCGATCAGGTCGTCGTGCACGAGGGCTGCGGCATGAAAGAGCTCAAGAGCAGCGGATGCTGCCACAACGCCCTCGACCTCGGGCTCGTCGTCGTTGCCGGAGGCGACCGCTCGGTAACCCCAGTAGCAAAACTGGGCACGAAAACGCTTTCCGCCTGAGAGGAGGGAGGCCGAGTAATCGACGAAGGGTGCGAGGTCGGGGGAGATCTCCGTCAGGTGGTTCCTCTGCTCTGCGAGGAACTTGTCGATGGACGACTGTACCCTGGCAACTATCCGCTTACTCTCAGTCACGGGGATAGCCTAGTCAGCGGGTGCAGCATACAATTGACTTTGGCAGTTCATCAGATCGGCCGGGAGGAGTAATCATGCCGCTTTCAGAACGTGAGCAGCGTCTCCTGGATGAGATGGAGCGAAGCCTCTATCAGAATGACGCGGACTTTGTTTCGGCCGTCACTCCTCGTCGGGGTCGCACCAACTATCGCCTACTCGTTGTGGGCATCCTTGTGGCACTCGTTGGTATCGCTGCCATCGTTGCCGGAGTCGTCTTGAAACAGCCCGTTGTGGGCATTGTCGGATTCATCGTGGTGTTTGGTGGTGCGCTCCTTGCCATCTCACCAGCCCGGTCAAGCGCCGGCGTCGATGACGAAGTCGCGCGGGCACGTCGCTCCAAGCAGCATGCCGGGTTCATGGATCGCATGAACGACCGCTGGGACCGCCGTCAGGATCGTCACTAACTAGCGACAGCCTGACCCGGGCATCCGGTCAGGCCGGAATCGTCTAACGCAAAGCCCTCGTCGTAGGACGGGGGCTTTTTTGCGCCCTTTTCTGCCGCATCCGTAGGAATTCTCCTCCACCTCCCTCCACCCCGCGCATCCCAATGAATTCGCGCCTTTTGGGGCGACATCGGCCTCAATATGGGCATGAATCATTGTTTTGTGGGGGAATGTGGAGTAAAGTGGAGGCATCCTGAAGCTGGGCCGGAGTCGGAAGGGGGGTGCGTGGTGTTTCTTGGTACCTACGCGCCCAAGCTCGACGACAAAGGTCGAGTGATCCTGCCGGCCAAGTTCCGCGCCGAACTAGAGAACGGCGTAGTGCTCGCTCGCGGCCAAGAGCGATGCCTCTACGTGTTCAGCACGAGGGAGTTCGAAGAGCTCGCCGACAAGATGCGGCAGGCGCCCGTCACGGGCAAGCAGGCCCGCGACTACATGCGCCTTTTTCTCTCGGGCGCGACCTCAGAGGTGCCAGACAGTCAGAACCGAGTCACGATTCCTGCGGCCCTCCGGGCTTATGCGGGGCTCGGCAAAGAACTGACGGTCATTGGCGTGGGAAACCGAGCAGAGATTTGGGACACCCAGGCATGGGAGACCTACTACGCGGAGCAGGAGAGTGCTTTCGCCGACACTACCGAGGAGGTGATTCCCGGACTCTTCTAGCGCCTGGCGTCTGACTCCCAGCCGAGCGCCCTGCCTCACTTCCCCGGAGGCAGGTCGAATCGGATGGGGATCAGAAACCAGGAGCCAACCGGGCACACACTATGGAAGAAAAGCAGATTCACACCCCAGTAATGCTCGAGAGAACGATCGAGCTGCTCGCCCCCGCCATTGAGCGGCCAGGTGCTGTTCTTGTCGATGCGACTCTCGGGATGGGAGGGCACTCAGAGGCGTTCCTCGAGCGTTTTCCCCAGCTCACGCTCGTCGGTCTCGACCGCGACACGGATGCACTCGCTATCGCGGGGGAGAGGCTCTCTCGCTTCGGCGACCGTGTCCACCTCGTGCATACGGTTTACGACACCATCCTCGAGTCAGTTCAGGATCTCGGGTTTTCAGAGGTTCAGGGCATTCTTTTCGATCTCGGCGTCTCCTCGCTGCAGCTTGACCGGGTCGAGCGCGGCTTCTCGTATTCCAAGGATGCGCCGCTTGACATGCGCATGGATGCCACGTCCGAGCTCACGGCCGAGCAGGTACTTGCCGAATACTCCGAGGCCGATCTCCGCCGCATCTTTAAGGAATATGGCGAGGAGCGACTCGCTCCCCGCTATGCGAAGAAGATCGTCGAGCGTCGTCAAGTGGCGCCGCTCACCACCTCTGCCGAGCTGGTGCAGATCATCACGGATGCGACTCCCGTCGCTATCCAGCGCAAAGGCCACCCCGCCAAGCGCGTCTTTCAGGCACTTCGTATCGAGGTCAACCAGGAGCTGGCAGTCCTCGAGCGGGCGATTCCGGCCGCTGCTGAGTTGCTCGCGGTGGGGGGCCGCATGGTGGTGCTCTCCTACCAATCGCTCGAAGACCGCCTCGTCAAGCGTTTTCTCGCATCCGCGACAACGTCGAGTGCGCCGGCAGGGCTTCCCGTGGAGCTGCCGGAGCATCACCCCGATTTTCGTCTTCTTGTCCGCGGAGCAGAACTCGCCTCCGATGACGAGAAAGCGGCCAACCCTCGATCCATTCCCGTTCGCCTTCGTGCGGCCGAGCGCACCAGGAGGTTCGCATGAGCGACAACCTCGCCCGGGTCTTGCCCGCACCGCTCCCACGGGAGCCGCGGCGCGCACCCCACATCGAGATCGCCCCCAGTCGTCAACAGCGCCGGGCCCGACCCAAGCTCGCCTATGCGATTGTCATCGTTGCCGGCCTCTTTGCCGTCTTGGTCTCTCAACTTCTGCTGAGCATCGCCCTCGCCGACGGTGCCTACGAGATCGCTGCGCTGCAGGCGGAGCAAAAGGAGCTCAACCGCGACGAGCAGATCGCGACCGAGGCGCTCGATGTTCTTAATTCCCCGCAGAACTTGGCCGCGCGTGCTGAGTCACTCGGCATGGTCTCCAACGACAGCGCCGTCTACCTTGACCTTGCCTCCGGCGCGGTCAAGGGTGTTCCCCAGGCCGCACGGGGAGACGCGGGAAGCGTGATCGGTGCCAACGGCGGACTGCTCATTCCGAACTCGCTGCTGCAGACGGTTCCCGACATGGGCGCGGCTGCTGGAATCGCCGCCGCCGAAGCTGAGAGTGCCGAAGATGCAGGCGCGTCGGGACTGGTCGGCGCCGATGCGTCGGTACCGTCGTACCCGAACGGACTTCCGGCACCTATCACTAGGTAGCGGTTCGATTCACGAAACTGGGGACGGGCGTGAACAGTAGGCGAATGAGCGGCAGGCGACTCTCGGTCGCCATTGTGGTGACGCTAGCCATCGTCGCCGTTTTCGCTATCCGGTTGGTCGACCTTCAGGTTGTGCGCGCGGCGGAGCTTAACGCCGCTTCGCTCAACAAGCGTGCGGTTTCTACGGTGACCTACGGCGCCAGGGGGCAGATCATTGACGCCAATGGCGTTGTGCTCGCCGACACAGTCACGCGATACGACATCACCGCATCCCCTCGTTTCGTCAAAGACTCATTCGCGCGAGAAGTGACGAATGCTGACGGTAGTAAGTCGACTGTTACCGTGACGACGGCGCAGGCGCTTGCAGAGATTGCAGAGATCAGCGGTGCCGACCCGCAGGCGATGATGGTCAAACTGACGGAGAATCCCGAGTCTGACTACGCTGTGCTCGCTCGCGGCCTGGACGCCGATCAGTATCGAGAGGTACGAGCTCTTAAGATTCCTTGGGCTTACGCCGAGGTGCGATACACCCGCACCTATCCCAACGGTGCAGTCGCTGGCAACCTTGTGGGCCTGCTCGGAACGGAAGACCCTCTGAACGGCCTTGAGTACACCGAAGACTCCTGTCTCGACGGCATCGACGGGCAGTCCACCTATGAACGTGGTCTCGATGGAGTCCGGCTTCCCGGCAGCACTGTGACCAAGCAGGAGGCGGTAGCGGGCGGCACGCTCAAGCTCACGATCGACAGCGACCTGCAGTGGTATGTGCAACAGCAGATCGCAGAGCAGGCGGTTGCAGTTGGCGCCGATTCTGCGTCGGCGATTGTCGTGCGTGTGAAGGACGCCCACATCATGGCCCTGGCTGATTGGCCGTCTGCCGACCCCAATGACATCGGGGCCACTGAAGAGCCGTACCGCGGCTCGCTAGCTTTCTCTGGTGCCTACGAACAGGGTTCAACGTTCAAGCCCATCAGCGCCGCGATGCTCCTTGAAGAGGGCGCGGCGACACCGGGCACCAAGGTGACGGTGCCTTCGCTGATGCAGACGCCTGAGGGTGGTCAGGTGCGAGATGCGACGGCGCACGCCACGCTTAACCTCACCCTGGCCGGGGTTATCCAGAACTCCTCGAACGTCGGCATTTCTATGCTCGCGACCAAGCTGTCGAACTCGACTCGATACGACTACCTCACCAAGTTCGGCATGGGCACTCCGACCGCCGTGGGTTTTCAGGGCGAATCGGGCGGCATCCTCTCGAAGAGCTGGGACAGTCAACAGAAATATGACGTCGCCTATGGGCAGGGAATCGCTTCGACTCTGGCGCAGATGGGCGGCGCATACCAGGCTCTGGGCAACAACGGTGTCCGGCTGCCCCTCACCCTTGTTGAGGGCTGCCAAAAGCCTGACGGCACTGTAGAGGCGCCCGCTGGCGCCGCGCCAGTTCAGGTGGTCTCGGAATCGACGGCCGACCAGGTCGTGGCAATGATGGAGACAGTGGTGACGGGTGGCGATCTCTCGTCGCTGCTCACGATTCCCGGTTACCGTGTCGCCGCCAAGTCGGGAACGGCCCAGTTGGCTGTCAATGGCGTCTACTCCAGCGAGCGTGTTGTCTCGGTCGCTGGCATGGCACCGGCGGAGAACCCCGAGTACGTCGTGATCGCGAGTTTCGTCAAGCCGGATACTATTAAGACATCCGCGGCTGCGGCTCCCACCTTTCAAAAGATCATGACCCAGGTGCTCAAGACTTTTCGCGTCGAGCCATCCACGCAGCCAGCGCCCCATCTGCCCACCACCTGGTGAGAAAGAGGTCCCATTGTCTGATCGGATTCCCCCGGTCCTCCGGCCGGAGCATCCGTCGGCGAGATCCCTCAGCGGTCTTGTCGCAGAGTTCGGGCTCGAATCGGTAGGTTCGCTCGACGGCGTCGAGCTCACGGGCATCACGCTTCGGTCTCCCGAGGTCGAGCCCGGTGACCTTTTCGTGGGGATGCCTGGTGCAACGACCCACGGAGCGCAGTACGCCGAGGCCGCGAAGGAATCTGGAGCGGTAGCTCTTCTCACAGACCCGGCCGGAGCCGAAATCGCCCGCGACGCCGGACTCCCCATCGTTATCGTCGACTCGCCCCGTGCTGCACTGGGGGAGCTCTCGTCCTGGCTCTACCAGACCAACGTTCACCCGCCTCTGACTCTCGGCGTGACCGGCACGAACGGCAAGACGTCGACTTCTTACATCCTTGAGGCGATTCTTCGACAGCTGGGGCTCGTCACCGGGCTCAGCACGACTGCAGAACGCCACATTGGCGATCTCACGGTCGTGAGTAGGCTCACGACACCCGAGGCGAGCGAGATCCACGCGCTGTTGGCTCGCATGCGCGAAAGCGAAGTGCGTGCGGTCGTTCTTGAGGTGAGCGCTCAGGCTCTGAGCAAGAACCGAATCGATGGCATCAGCTTCGACGTCGTCGGCTTCACCAATCTCAGCCATGACCATCTCGATGACTACTCCACCATGGAGGAGTACTTCGAAGCGAAGCGTGCTTTCTTCGAGCCGGATCGTGCCCGCCGCGGCGTCGTCTCCCTCGATTCGCCCTGGGGTGCCCGGCTGGTTGAAGAGTCCCGCATTCCCGTCACCACGGTAGGGGCGCCCGGCGACGACGCCGAGTGGATTATGGATGTCCTCGAAGAAACCGCCGCCTACACATCGTTCACGCTGACAGGGCCAGAGGGCCGCTCGATGCAGACCAGGGTTCCGCTGATCGGTCGCCATATGGCAGCCAACGCTGCCCTTGCTATCGTCATGCTCGTTGAGGCGGGCTTTGAGCTTGAGGCGATCGAGCATGCGGTTCACGGCGAGATCACTGCCTATTTGCCCGGGCGCACTGAGCGAGTGTCTGGCGATCGAGGGCCAGCCGTATTTGTCGACTTCGGGCACAGCCCCGACGCGTTCCTCAAATCGCTCGAGGCCGTTCGCCGGTTCACTACCGGCCGGGTAATCATGGTTTTCGGGGCAGACGGCGACCGGGATGCCACCAAGCGTCATGAGATGGGCCGCGTCGCTTCTGAGCATTCGGACATTCTCGTGATCACCGACCACCACCCGCGCTTCGAGGATCCTGTGTCGATTAGGGCAACCCTGATCGAAGGTGCCGAGCTTGCCGAGCATCAGGCGGAACTGCACGAAGTTAGCCCACCAGAACAGGCCATCCGTCATGCGATTTCGCTGGCGCGTGAGGGCGATTCGATTCTCTGGGCTGGGCCTGGGCATCAGGATTACCGCGATATTCGCGGGGTTCGTACTCCGTATTCTGCGCGAGACGAGGCGCGGGCAGCACTGCGCGAGGCGGGCTGGGCGTAGTGTCAATTTTCGCTCCGGCCAACATCACCGTGATCGGGGTCGTTGGCAGGTCTTCTACGTCGCGCATGCTCGCTGCCGTTGCGACGGCTGTTCCCGACGCTGTCTGGCCGGACACCGCCATCATTCTGTCCCAGGGTTCTACCCGGGGTCGGAATGGCACGGATTCCCTTGCCTGGGGCGAGGCGCTCGCGCGCGTCGGTAACGACGGGGTTGTCGTTGTCCCGGCTACGGAAACCCGCATGCGGGATGCCGCCATGATGACCGGCGCTACCGTTCTCTCGTTCGGATCCGATCCTCGAGCAGACGTGAAGATTGTCGATGTGGTTGCGGCATCGACCGGGACCACGTTTGAGCTTGAGCTGGGGGGCGCCCGATACCGAGTCGCCCTGCGGATGCTGGGGGAGCACCTCGCGGAGGACGCCATGGCGGTGCTTACCGCCGCCTCGGCCGCCGGCATCGAGGTCGACGTAGCGATCGCTGCTCTTGAGAAGCTTGAGAGTGTCGGCCCGTCGACGATGCACCCCATCACTCGCGCCGACGGCGTCATGCTCATCGACGACACCGTCTCGATGCATCCGTCGTCAGTGACGTCTGCCCTTAAGACGTTGGCGATGATCGGCACAGAAGGCCGCCGAACCGTCGCTGTGCTCGGGCAACTCGATCTCGACAACGCCGCAGGCATGACGGTCGCCGAGGAATCCGAGTATCGACGAGAAGCTCACGACCGCATCGGCCGCATCGTCGTGCGCCTCAACATCAAGCGACTCATCGTGATCGGTGACGAGGCGCGTCACATCCACAACGCTGCTGGCCTTGAAGGTTCCTGGAATGGCGAATCCGTGCTCGTGGGCTCCGTTGAGGAGGCATACGATCTACTGCGTGACAGTCTGGCGACGGGAGACGCGGTTCTGGTCAAGTACGCGAGTCGACCAGACGCAGCGAGCACGCTCGTGTCTCGTCTCGAACAGTCTGCGCAGGTAACAACCCCATGATCACCCTTCTCGTCGCGGCGGCGGTTTCTCTCGTCTTCTCGCTTCTACTGACGCCGCTGTTCGCACGTACCTTCAGGCGCATGAACCTCGGGCAGTTCATTAGGGCTGATACCCCAACAACTCATGTTGTGAAGCGCGGCACTCCCTCGATGGGCGGCGTGGTCTTTATCATCGCCGCAGTAACGGGTTACTTTGTGGGTCACCTTGTCGGGCGCGAACCGCCATCGGTGCCGGCTCTTCTGGTGATTCTGATGATGGTGGGTCTCGGCCTTATCGGCTTCATTGATGACTTCATGAAGGTGCACCGCCAGAACAGTCTTGGCCTCTCAGGGCCGCTCAAGATTGTGGGCACAATCATCGTGTCCGTCATCTTCTCCGTGCTCGCTCTCAACTATCACGACAGCAACGGAGTGAGCGCAGCATCCACCGCCGTCTCGGTTGTCCGTGACCTGCCCTTCCTTGATTTTGTCGCGATCTTTGGCACCGGTGTCGGCGTTGTCCTGGCGATTGCCTGGATGGCGCTCATCACCACGAGCGTCTCGAACGCGGTGAATCTTGCTGATGGCCTCGACGGTCTGGCCGCCGGTGCATCCATCTTCGCCCTGGGCTCGTACATCATCATCGGTTTCTGGCAGAACCAGCAGTCGTGCTTTGCTGGTGGCCTCGACCCCGACGTTGCGAGCCAGTGCTACGAGGTAGCGAGCCCCCTTGACCTTGCCGTTATCGCGGCTGCCGTCGTTGGCGCCGTCATCGGCTTCTTGTGGTGGAACACATCACCGGCCCAGATCATGATGGGCGACACCGGTTCTTTCGGCCTCGGCGGCGCTCTCGCAGCGCTGGCGATCCTGTCGCGCACGGAGTTGCTTCTGGTCCTCCTCGGCGGTCTCTTCGTCGTGATCACCGGTCAGGTCATTATTCAGCGCATGTACTTCAAGGCAACCAAGGGCAAGCGCATCTGGAAGGCAAGTCCGCTGCACCATCACTTTGAGATGGTCGGATGGCCCGAGGTCACGATCGTTGTGAGGTTCTGGCTGATCGCCGGTCTTTTTGTCGCCGGTGGGGTTTTCCTCTTCTACATCGAGTGGCTCGCGCTCTTGCCATGAGTGAGTTTCGAGCAGAATCGCTGACGAGCTGGCACGCCGAATGGCGAGGGCTCAGGGTCGCCGTCTTGGGCCTCGGTGCCAGCGGGTTCTCGAGCGCCGACACGCTGCTGGAGCTTGGCGCCGTGGTGACCGTATTCTCCGAGATTCACACGGATGAACGAGAGCAACTGCTCGGCGTGATCGGCGGCGATCTGGTGGTGACGACGCCCGGTATCGAGCACGCGCCCGAGTATCGGGAACGGTTGGCGTCTCTCGACCCCGAGCTTGTCGTCGTGTCTCCGGGGTTTGCCGCAGACAACCCGCTTGTCGTGTGGGCTCGCGAGCGTGGCGTTCCCGTCTGGGGAGACATCGAACTCGCGTGGCGCGTTCGAGACAAAGTCGCCCCGGCCGAATGGATCGTCGTGGCAGGTGGAGCCGAAGCCACCGCCGCAGCGCGCGTCGCCGAAACTATCCTGCTCGCCGGCGGGGTCAAGACCATCTGGTGTGGGCTGGGCGGGATATCGGTTCTCGATGCAATTCGCGCACCGGAGGGCTGGGATGTCGTCGTCGTCGCGGCGTCGGATGCCCAGCTTCACTACACGACGTCGATCTCCGCACTGGCAGCCGCATGCATCGAATCGCGGCCGAGCGATCCTGCAGGCTGGATGAGCGACGACCTGTCGCGCACTGCTCTCGCCCGCGTTTTTGACGAGGCTCGCAGCGCGTGCATCTATAACAAGGGCGACCTCGAGACCCAGACCATGGTTGAGCAAGCCGAAGTCGTTGAAGGCTGTCGTGCTATCGGAGTCGGCCTGGGGATTCCCGGCCCCAGCGACTTCGGAGTAGTCGAGGGAATCCTCTGCGATCGTGCTTTTCTTGAGGAACGACGCTCTTCTGCGATCGAACTAGCGGAGGTCGGCGACCTTGAACCCGCAGGGCTGATGTCGCGCGAGGGCGTTTTGCTCGTATTGACCGCCAGCGCAATGGCTCGAGCCTATGGAGTTGCCGCGTCTGCCGTCGGGGTGGCGCTTGCCGCCCTCGGCGCATCTCAAGAGGAGTGATTGCTGCGTGAGCGATGATCGTTACTGCGACACGCGCTCCCGCTGGAGCCTCCAGCCCCCTCTCCGGCTGAGACTAGTCAGATGAGCACACGTGAGGGGGTCGGCATGAGCGCGTCAGAGGCCGAATCCCGCTCCCGGCCGCCAGCAGCGGTCGTTGCGGTTCGCAAGCTTTTTGGCACCGAAACGGCTAATTTCTACCTATTGCTGGGAACGACGCTCTTTCTGGTGGCACTAGGCCTCGTCATGGTGTTGTCGTCGTCGTCCGTGACATCGTTCACCGAATCAGGGCAGTTTTTCGGCGGATTCGAGCGCCAGGCTCTCTTCGTCGCTATGGGCATTCCTTTGATGCTGTTGGCGTCGCGGATCCCGGCTACATTCTGGAAGAAATGGGCGGGCGTCGCCCTCGTCGGTGTTGTAGTGATTCAGTTCTTGACTGTCGCGACGCCGCTCGGGTATGCGTCGGGCGGCAACCAGAACTGGATCCGATTCGGCAACTTCAGCTTTCAGCCCTCCGAGTTGATCAAGCTCGCTCTCATGCTGTGGATGGCGCTCATCCTCTCGCGCAAACAACTCGTCATCCGTCAGTGGAGAGAAGTACTCCTGCCGGTAGCTCCGGTAGCGGCGGTGGCCGTCGGCCTCGTCATGATGGGCGGAGACCTCGGTACGGTAATCATTCTCACCGCCATGGTCTTGGGCACCCTGTTTTTTGCCGGGGCAAAGCTTCTCCATCTCGCCGCCGCAGTAATCGTCTTAGCGTCAGGTGCACTCCTTCTGGCGCTGGGTAGCAATAACCGTCAGAGTCGCATCGACGTATGGCAGAGCGGCTGCACCTCGCCGGACGACTATGCAAGCGGATGCTGGCAGACGCTTCATGGGTGGTGGGCGCTTGCCTCCGGCGGGGTTTTCGGCGTCGGCCTTGGCAACTCCAAGGCCAAGTGGAACTGGTTGCCCGAAGCCGATAACGACTTCATCTTCGCGATTATTGGCGAGGAACTCGGGCTGCTCGGCGCCATCATTGTGCTGGCCCTGTTCATCGTTATGGCGATCTCATTCGTCCGCATCATCCGGGCTAACGACGACCCGTACGCCAAGATCGCCGTGAGCACCGTTCTCGTGTGGATTGTGGGACAAGCGCTCGTGAATATTGCGGTCGTTCTCGGCCTTTTGCCGGTGCTGGGTGTTCCCCTTCCGCTGATTTCGGCCGGAGGAACCGCGCTTATCGCGAGCATGCTCGCGATTGGGGTCGTGCTGTCGTTTGCACGGCAGCCGGTCGCGAGCGCAGACCAGAGGAGAGTACGACCCTAGTGACCACCTATCTTTTGTGCGGCGGGGGCACGGCGGGTCATGTGAACCCGCTTCTTGCGATCGCGGATCGGCTGCGCAGCACCGAACCGGATTCGACAATCATTGTGCTCGGCACGGCAGAAGGGCTCGAGGCCCGCCTCGTTCCCGAGCGGGGCTACGAACTTGTGACGGTGCCCAAGCTGCCGTTTCCGCGTCGACCAAATCGAGCTGCCCTTTCGTTCCCCGGCAAGCTGTCCGACCTGGTCAGATCGATCGGCGACGTCATTGCGTCCCGTGGGGTCGACGTCGTTGTGGGCGTCGGGGGATATGTCTCCGCTCCGGCCTATGTTGCCGCGCGCCGCGCCGGCGTGCCCATCGCCCTGCACGAGGCGAATGCACGACCGGGCATGGCGAACCGACTGGGCGCGATGTTGACCAAACAGGTCGGAGTTGCTTTTGAGGGCACCCCACTTCGCCACAGCAGGGTTGTCGGCATGCCGCTTCGCGATGAGATCGAGAAGCTTGATCGGCGCTCGGCCCGGGCGCAGGCTGTCGACTTTTTTGGGCTCGATCCGAACCGGCACACGCTTCTCGTCACGGGAGGTTCCCTCGGGGCCCGCGTGATCAACGAGACGGTCGCGGAGTCGGCGGCGATCATCCTGGGCACGGGCTGGCAGATCCTCCACATCACGGGAGAGAGAGACGTCGCTGCGGTAACAGAGCCGCTGCCGCACCATCATGTGGTGGCGTATTGCGACCGCATGGATCTCGCCCTCGCCGTGGCCGACCTTGCTGTCTCTCGTGCAGGTGCCGCCACGGTGAGTGAGCTGACGGGGCTCGGCATCCCGGCCGTCTATGTTCCTCTTGCGATCGGCAACGGCGAGCAGCGCTTGAACGCGCGTCATGCTGTTTCGCGTGGTGCCGCGATTCTCGTCGACAATTCTGATTTCACCCGTGACTGGGTGCGGGAGACTTTGGTGCCGTTGATGATGGATCAGGCGGCGCTCGTCGAGATGGCGGGCCGCGCCGCATCCATCGGGGTGCTCGATGGCACCGACCGCATGATTGAGCTAGTCCACGAGGCAGTCAGGATAAATTAGGCACGATGATCAAATCTGACTTCTCCAACCCCGTTCCCGAGCGGTTGTCCCAGGTGCATTTCGTGGGAATCGGCGGCGCGGGCATGAGCGGCATCGCCTCGATGTTTGTGGACGCCGGCATCGTGGTCACGGGATCTGACTCCCGAGACGGAGCGACGGTCGAGGCGCTCCGCGCACGCGGCGTTGCTGTGGCGATCGGCCATAGCGCAGCCAACGTTGCTGAGCCGGATGCGCTCGTGGTAACCGGCGCTATCGCCGAAGACAACCCCGAGTATGTTGAGGCCCGTCGCCGCGGTATCCCCACGATTCACCGGGCCCAGGCTCTCGCCTGGCTCACCTCGTCGGCGCGTCTGGTAGCCGTCGCGGGTGCGCATGGAAAGACCACGTCGACGGCGATGCTCGTTACGGCCCTGCGCCAGCTTGGAGCGGATCCCAGCTTCGTCAACGGCGGTGTCATCCGCGATCTTGGCGTTAGCGCCGCGCGGGGAGCAGGAGAACTCTTTGTTGTCGAGGCGGACGAGTCGGACGGCTCCTTCCTGCTTTACGACACGGCTGTCGCCCTCATCACGAACGTCGACCCTGACCACCTGGATCACTACGGCTCGAGGCAGGCGTTTTCTGATGCCTTCGTCGAGTTTGCATCTAAGGCGCGCGAGTTCGTGGCAATCTCATCCGATGATCCCGGTGCCGTAGAGATCGCGGCGCATCTGCACGATAGTCGCGTCATCACTTTTGGCATGGCACCGACAGCCGATGTTCGCCTGCATGCCATTGACGCAGGCGCCACCGTGTCGTTCTCGCTGTCGTGGCGCGGCGAAGAGTTCGCGGGGGCACTCAAGGTCGCAGGAGTGCACAACGCGGTCAACGCCGCTGGGGCTTTCGCTGTGTTGGTCGGCTTGGGCTTCGAGCCGCAGGCGTCGCTCGACGCACTCGCGACATTTGGTGGTGCCGAACGCCGCTTCGAGTTTCGCGGTGAAGTCGATGGAGTGCGCGTCTTCGATGACTTCGCACACCATCCCACCGAGGTTGAAGCTGCTCTCTCTGGCGCGCGAGGCGTGGTCGGCACGGGGCGCGTTATCCCGCTGTTTCAGCCGCACCTCTTCACCCGCACCCAAGATATGGCGCAGGAATTCGCCGACACTCTCGAGCGCCTTGCCGACTACACAATCGTTCTGCCGATCTACGGGGCTCGCCAGGATCCGATCCCCGGTGTGACGGGCGCAATGATCACCGAGCGCTTCAGCGACCCCAGCAAGGGCCGCTACATAGAGGATTGGCAGGCGGCGGCGGATTACGCGGCTGAGATCTCTCGGCCCGGAGACATTCTGGTTCCGATGGGTGGAGGGGATGTGCACCTCATTATTCCGAGCGTGCTCAGCGCCCTTGAGCGCAAGGCTGCGGTGAATGAAACGCCCTGAGGGCTTCGATAGCTCTGCAGCGGCACGGCAGGTGCCGCCTGCGCCGGTGACTTCGGCGAGCCCCGAAGAGGGAGGTCTTTCTGGCGGTGCTACCCCGAAGGGAACCAATCCTGCCAAGAGCTCGAGCGCCAAAAGGACTCTTCGTCGGCTGCCAGGGCGCAGCCGGCAGCCTGCGGACCGGGATCGTGCGGGCGAAGCGCCCGTGGTGGTGCCGAAGCGTGCGACACAATCGCGGCCCGGCAGTAACCCTGTGGAGTCTGCGGCGGATGCGGCGAAGCGCGCCAGGCGGGAGGCACGGCGAGCGACGAGGGCTCGGCGCAGGTTTGAAAAGTCTGAGGTGCGGCGGTTCACACGGCGCGCGCGGCACCGCAGGGCGGCGTGGCTTGGGGCAGGCGGCACTGTTGCGGTGTTCGCCGGGCTCATCGCTGTCGCGGTGTTCTCGCCGCTTCTGTCCCTCGACAAAATCGAGGTGACTGGCACATCCCGAATCGATCCTGCGGCTGTAGTCGATTCCGTAGACGGCCAAATGGGCACTCCGCTGGCGCTCGTCGATCTCGATCGTTTGACTCGTGACCTGGGTGAGTTCCCGTTGATCAGGAGCTACGTCACCGAGATGGTGCCTCCTCACACCATGGTCATCCACATCACCGAGCGACAGCCTGTTGGCGCCATCATCGTCGGCGACGGGTACCGTCTGGTTGATCCTGCCGGTGTCGTGGTTGAGAAGTCCGATATCCGTCCGCCGGGGGTTCCGTTGCTGGAGTTGGTGGGTGCCGACGAGGATTCGACGACGTTCGACTCCGTCGTTGAGGTGCTCCTAGCGCTTCCGCCGGAGGTGCTCGCGACGGTTGATTCTGTGACCGCCTCGACTATGGACGATGTCACGCTGGTCTTCGGTGGCGTCGGGCAGCGAGTCGTGTGGGGGAGCGCAGACCGTTCTGAGCTCAAAGCGCGCGTGCTCGAGAAACTGATTGCCAATCAGGATCCGGCGATAGCGGTCGAGTACGACGTGACGGCACCGTTGAGCGCGGTTGTGCGCCCTCTCTGACGCAATTTTTGGGTGTTCGAGCGCCCGGGGGTGAGAATCTCCCTGGGGTTTTCCGACACGCCCGCGTGTCTGGGCGCGCCTGACCCTGGGGCCGCTACTTTCGATTCAGGAAATACATACTGAGCATAACTTTAAGCTTCTACCAGAGGTTGAGAGTTCCCAGCGGAGGCCGGACGTGTCAACAAACCAGAACTACCTCGCCGTCATCAAGGTCGTCGGAATCGGCGGCGGAGGCGTGAATGCGGTTAACCGCATGATCGAGCTCGGCCTTCGCGGTGTCGAATTCATCGCCATCAATACGGATGCCCAAGCGCTTCTCATGAGCGACGCCGACGTCAAGCTCGACGTCGGTCGGGAGCTCACGCGCGGGCTCGGAGCCGGTGCAGACCCCGAAGTGGGCCGTCGCGCTGCTGAGGACCACGCAGACGAGATCGAAGAGGCGCTTGCCGGCGCCGACATGGTGTTCGTCACCGCGGGCGAGGGTGGAGGCACCGGCACCGGCGGCGCCCCCGTCGTTGCCCGCATCGCCAAGTCGATTGGCGCCCTCACGATCGGTGTCGTAACGCGCCCGTTCGGCTTCGAAGGCAAGCGGCGTGCAGCGCAGGCCGAACTGGGTATCACCGCGCTCAAGAGCGAGGTCGACACCCTTATCGTCGTGCCGAATGATCGTCTGCTTGAGATCAGCGACCGGGGCATCAGCTTTCTCGAGGCTTTCGCAACCGCAGACCAGGTCTTGCTCGCCGGCGTGCAGGGAATCACCGACCTCATCACGACCCCTGGCCTCATCAACCTGGACTTCGCCGACGTCAAGTCGGTAATGCAGGGTGCAGGCTCTGCGCTCATGGGCATCGGGTCCTCGCGGGGTGCAGATCGTGCGATTAAGGCCGCCGAGCTCGCAGTCGCATCGCCCCTCCTCGAAGCCAGCATCGATGGTGCACACGGAGTTCTGCTGTCAGTGCAGGGTGGGTCGAACCTCGGAATCTTCGAGATCAACGACGCCGCCAAGCTGGTGCAGGAGGCCGTTCACCCCGAGGCCAACATCATCTTCGGTGCCGTCATCGACGACACGCTCGGGGACGAGGTTCGCGTAACGGTCATCGCCGCAGGCTTCGATGGTGGCGAGCCCGTCGTCAAGCGACAGGGACACCGTTCCAACTTCGTAGAGCCGGGCGAGGATGCGGCAAACGGCGAGTCGGAGACCCCGCTTGCCACCCGCGCCGAAACGACTGCTGCGTGGTCGGCTGCCGAGCCCGAACTCCCGAAGGCGGCAAGCGACCCCGTCTTCGACTCGAGCGACGACAGTCTGGACATCCCCGACTTCCTCAAATGATCGATTCGCTTTCGAATTCCGCTGCAGGCGCTCCCCAGCTCGGGGAGCGCCTGCAGCGCGTTCGCTCGGCGATCGGGCACGCCGCACTGTCGAACGGACGCTCGGCTGATGACATCACTCTCATTGTGGTCACCAAGTTTCACCCTGCGTCGCTCGTGCGGGAGCTATTCGAACTCGGTGTGCATGACTTCGGTGAGAATCGCCACCAGGAGGCATCTGCCAAGGCGACTGAGCTTCGAGACCTCCCGATCAACTGGCACTTTGTGGGCCAACTTCAGTCGAATAAGGCAAAAGCGGTTCGGTCATACGCCAACACTGTCCACTCGGTTGATCGTGCTTCCGTCGTTTCGGCGCTCGACATCCCGGGCGCCGATCTCCTTGACTGCTTCCTCCAGCTCAACCTCACAGATGACCCGCAGCGCGGGGGAGTCAGCGACGAAGGCCTGGAGCGTCTCGCAGAGCAGGTTCTCGCGGCACAGAGTCTCCGGCTACGGGGAGTCATGGCCGTGGCACCGCTTGACGAGAATCCGCGGCGTGCATTTGAACGCGTGCGCCTGGCGTCGGAGCGGTTGCGGCGCATGGAACCGGCGGCAGACGCAATCTCCGCCGGTATGTCGCACGACTTTGTCGACGCCATCGCAGAAGGTGCGACACACCTCCGCATCGGGTCGGCAATCACGGGAAATCGCCCTGCACAGGGTTAATGTCGATTCGAGACACGAACCACCAGGAGGCTCACACAATGGCTAACCCGCTTCGCAAGACGATGGTGTACCTCGGCCTTGCCGACGAGGAGTTCGACTACGAAGACAAGGCGGCTCCATCGGCGCCGACCCCCGCTCCGGTTCAGACTGCCCCCGCCAGCGCCCCTTCGGCCCAGACTTCAGCCCAGCGCGCGCCGGTGACCCCCCTTCGCCGTCCCGCGGCCGTTCGATCAGTGGGAGCCACCGAGATGAATGAGATTCTCACCGTCCACCCCCGGCAGTACAAAGATGCCCAGTCGATCGCCGAGAGCTTTCGTGACGGTATCCCTGTCATCATCAATCTTTCGCAGATGAGCGAGCCGGATGCTCGTCGCCTGGTCGACTTCGCCAGCGGTCTTTCCCAGGGGCTCTACGGCAAGATTGAACGCGTGACCTCCAAGGTGTTCCTTCTTTCGCCAGCGCACGTTGCCGTCAGCGGTGACCGCGCTCAGGAGAACGACGCGGACGGCACCTACTTCTCCCAGAACTAGGGGTCGAGCCGGCAGCCGCGACCGTTCGTGGCTGTAGGCTCGAGGACACGGTGTGTCCGGGTTTTTCGGTCACACGTTTTGTCTTCTCAGACCGCTAATCGGATCTCGTGTGGGTTCGCGGCGGCCGCTACTTTTCCGGATGGCCCATGATTCTCGTTGTGCTCCTCACGGTGCTCTACATTGCGTTGTTTCTCTACTTTCTTGCGATGTGGGCGAGGTTCATCCTCGAGCTCGTGACCGCGTTCGTGCCACGGTGGCGCCCGCGCGGTGCAACTCTGGTTGTCGCCGAGGTCGTCTACACCGTCACAGATCCTCCCGTGCGGTTCACCCGGCGCATCCTTCCGCCCGTTCGCTTCGGGGGAATCTCGCTCGATTTCGCCTGGAGCATCGTGATGCTTGTGGTACTGGTGTTGCTTTATGTCGTGTCCTGGGGTCGCCAAGTGGCGGGTTCCCTGTAACCTATTCAGAATCCGGTGTCACTGGTTCCGCACAGCCTGCGCTTTCCAGTCTTTGTTAGCGTTGAGCTTCACGGCAGTATCGATCAGAGAGTTTTTGAGGTGACGAGAATGGCCCTTACGCCTGAAGACGTAGTCAACAAGCGGTTCCAGCCGACGAAGTTCCGCGAGGGCTACGACCAGGACGAGGTAGATGACTTCCTCGACGAGGTTGTTGTCGAGCTGCGGCGCCTTGGTCAGGAGAACGAGGAGCTGCGTCAGCGCCTCGTCGCGAGCGAGTCGCGCATTGCCGAGCTGCAGCGCAGCGGAGCCGAGGCTCCTGCGGCCGCCGCGCCGAGCTACGTCGCCGAGCCCGTTGCTGCACCGGTAGAGGCACCTGTCGTCGAGGCTCCCGCCGCAACGCCTGGTCTCGATGAGACGGGCAGCACCAACAACCTCCTGCAGCTTGCGCGTCGTCTCCACGAGGAGCACGTCCGCGAGGGCATCGAGAAGCGTGACGCACTCATCGCCGAGGGTCAGGCCACCGCTCAGCGCGTTGTTGCCGAGGCCGAGGCGACCGCTCAGCGTGTTGTCTCAGAGGCAGAGGCCGAGCAGCGCCAGAAGGTTGGCGAACTCGAGGCTCAGCGCACCGGTTTGGAATCGCAGATCGAGGAGCTTCGCACCTTCGAGCGTGAGTACCGGGCCAACCTCAAGAGCTACATCGAGGGCCAGCTTCGCGACCTTGATTCGGCTAGCACCGTGAACACCGCTAGCTCGAATACTGCTGCGGCTTCGTCCGACTTCGGTGGCGACTTCGGTGTCCCCGCTAACCAGCCTCCGGCTAACTTCCAGGGCTTTGTCGGCAACTGATCCGGCAGAGACTCCTGGCGCACCTCGCGCCTCTCGCTCCCGAGTCAGCCTAAAAGCTCTCGGCCTGCTGGTCTGCGTCGCACTTCTCGTGTACGTCGCAGACCAGCTGAGCAAGGCGTGGGTCGTTGCCAATCTCGATGAGCGCACGGTCAATCCGGTTCTCGGAGAGTTGCTTCAGTTCGTTTTCGTACGAAACCCCGGGGCGGCGTTCTCGCTCGCCAGTGGGTCGACCTGGATCTTCTCCATTGCGGCCTCGCTCGTCACACTCTTCATCATTCTGTTTGCGCACCGCATCCGTTCCATCGGGTGGGCTGTGCTGTTCGGAATGCTGCTCGGCGGAACACTCGGCAACCTCACCGACCGACTCTTCAGGGAGCCGGGCTTTGGCGTCGGTCATGTAATCGACTTCATCCAGGTGTGGGGCTTCCCGGCGATCTTCAATATCGCCGACATCTTCATCGTCTCGAGCATGGGGCTGTTCATCATCCTCACCCTGAAGGGCATCGGGATGGACGGCACACGCCAGACAACCGAGCCAAAGTCCGACGGATCCGTCGGCACAGCGATCAACGATGAGGCTCGGTAGCTCCGCAATGCAGTCACGTTCAGTACCCGTTCCCGACGGACTCGTGGGCGAGCGCGTTGACGCTGCCCTCTCCAAGCTGATGGGTTTTTCCCGCAGCTTCGCGGTCGAGGTGATCGAGGCTGGCGGCGTGCGAGTGGACGGCGTCGCGGTTTCGAAGTCCGACCGCCTTCGAGCGGACGGCTGGCTCGACATCGAATGGGAAGACCGTCAGGCTCCCCGCATCGAGCCGATGCTCGTGCCCGATTTTGGCATCGTCTATGACGATGACGACATTGTGGTCATCGACAAGCCCGTCGGAGTTGCGGCTCACCCGTCCGTTGGCTGGACGGGACCAACGGTTCTCGGCGCGCTTGCTGCGGCCGGATACAGAATCTCCACGTCGGGTGCCTCTGAGCGCGCGGGAATCGTGCATCGTCTCGACGCAGGAACCAGCGGTCTCATGGTCGTGGCCAAGTCAGAGCATGCCTATTCAGCGCTCAAGCGTGCGTTCCACGATCGCGAGGTCGACAAGATTTATCACGCTGTCGTCCAGGGACACCCCGACCCTCTGCGTGGGACGATCGACGCTCCCATCGGCCGACACCCGTCGTCTGCATGGAAGTTCGCTGTCGTCGCAGGCGGCAAAGACTCTGTGACGCACTACGAGACGCTTGAGGCTTTTCCCGCAGCGTCGCTCCTAGAGATTCACCTCGAAACCGGGCGTACGCACCAGATTCGGGTTCATATGGCCGCCCAGCGGCACCCCTGCGTCGGCGACTCGATGTACGGCGCAGACCCTACCCTCTCGGCCCGTCTCGGGCTCGAACGCCAGTGGTTGCACGCCATGCGTCTGGGGTTCCGCCACCCCGCAACGGGCGAACCCGTTGAGTTTGAGTCGACATACCCGGCCGATCTTCAACACGCGCTCGACGTGCTGCACGCGAGCTAACCACCGCCGAACTAGACTGGATAACCACCCTCTAGCAAGACGGAGAAGTAGTGCCCGCGAGCAGCGATTCCTTCGTGCATCTTCATGTGCACAGCGAATACTCGATGCTGGATGGGGCGGCGCGTGTTAAGCCCCTCATCGATGCCGCGGTAGAGCAGCAGATGCCGGCAGTCGCAGTGACCGACCACGGCAACGTCTTCGGGGCGTACGACTTTTGGAAGACCGCCAAGGCCGCGGGAATCAAGCCGATCATCGGCACCGAGGCGTACATCACCCCCGGAACCGCCCGCGGAGACAAGACCAGAATCAAGTGGGGCAACGGCGGAGAAGACGATGTCTCCGGGGCCGGTGCCTACACACACATGACCCTCCTGAGCGAGACGACGCAGGGGCTACACAACCTTTTTCGACTCTCGTCCAAGGCGTCGCTTGAGGGGTATTACTTCAAGCCGCGCATGGATCGCGAGTTGCTGTCCCAATACGGCAAGGGCCTCATCGCCACGACGGGCTGCCCGAGCGGCGAGGTTCAAACCCGCCTCCGCCTGGGCCAGTATGACGAAGCGATTAAGGCCGCCTCCGATTTTCGCGACATCTTCGGCAAAGAGAACTACTTCGCCGAGATCATGGATCACGGGCTGGGCATCGAGCGACGCATCATGGACGACCTGCTCAGGCTTGCCAAGCAGCTCGACCTCCCGCTTGTCGCGACCAACGATTTGCACTACACCCACGCGCATGACGCGACGAGCCATGCGGCGCTGCTCTGCGTGCAGTCGGGAACGACGCTTGATGACCCCAAGCGGTTCAAGTTTGATGCCGATGAGTTCTATCTCAAGTCGGCCGCGCAGATGCGCCAGCTCTTTCGTGATCACCCCGAGGCCTGCGACAACACTCTTCTCATTGCCGAGCGATGTGACGTGTCGTTCGACGAGGGCGCCAACTACATGCCCCGCTTCCCGGTTCCCGAAGGAGAAACCGAGGAGAGCTGGTTCATCAAAGAGGTCGACAAGGGCCTGCACTTTCGCTACCCCGACGGCATCCCGGAGGATGTGCGGCGTCAGGCCGACTACGAGGTCGGTGTCATCCTGCAGATGGGCTTCCCGGGGTACTTCCTCGTGGTCGCCGACTTCATTAACTGGTCAAAAGACAACGGGATTCGCGTCGGCCCCGGCCGAGGCTCCGGTGCCGGCTCAATGGCGGCCTATGCCATGCGCATCACCGACCTTGACCCGCTGCGCCACGGGCTCATCTTCGAGCGCTTCCTGAACCCCGACCGCGTCTCTATGCCCGACTTCGACGTCGACTTCGATGATCGTCGCCGCGGCGAGGTCATCAAGTACGTGACCGAAAAGTATGGCGACGAGCGTGTTGCCCAGATCGTCACCTACGGCACAATCAAGGCAAAGCAGGCGCTCAAGGACTCATCTCGAGTTCTCGGGTTTCCGTTTGGCATGGGGGAGAAGCTCACGAAGGCGATGCCGCCGCCCATCATGGGCAAGGACATCCCGCTGACGGGGATCTTCGACAAGAGCCACCCGCGCTACAAAGAGGCCGGTGACATCCGGGCCGTCGTTGAAACCGATCACGAAGCTAAGACAGTTTTCGAGACCGCGCTCGGCCTCGAGAACCTCAAGCGGCAGTGGGGCGTGCACGCTGCCGGTGTGATCATGTCCAGCGAACCGCTGCTCGACATCATCCCGATCATGAAGCGTGAGCAAGACGGCCAGATCGTCACGCAGTTCGACTACCCGGCGTGCGAGGCGCTCGGCCTCATCAAGATGGACTTCTTGGGGCTCCGCAACCTCACGATCATTTCGGATGCTCTTGACAACATCGAGTCGAACCGCGGATTCGTTCTCGACCTCGAAGGTCTTGAGCTCGACGATCAGGCCTCCTACGACCTGCTAGCCAGGGGAGACACGCTCGGCGTCTTCCAGCTCGATGGCGGCCCCATGCGCGGCCTCCTTCGGTTGATGAAGCCCGATAACTTTGAAGACATTTCGGCTGTGCTGGCGCTCTACCGACCGGGGCCGATGGGTGCGGATTCGCACACCAACTACGCCCTGCGCAAGAACGGGCTTCAGGAGATCACGCCGATCCACCCGGAGCTGGAGGAGCCTCTCAAGGAGATCCTCGGTGGCACCTATGGCCTCATCATCTACCAAGAGCAGGTGATGTCCATTGCCCAGAAGGTCGCAGGGTTCAGCCTGGGTCAGGCCGATATTCTTCGGCGGGCCATGGGCAAGAAGAAGAAGTCAGAGCTCGATAAGCAATACGAGGGCTTCCGCGGAGGAATGCACGAGCGCGGCTTCTCAGATGCTGCCGTTAAGTCGCTCTGGGACATCCTGCTCCCCTTCTCTGACTACGCCTTCAACAAGGCCCACTCGGCGGCATACGGTGTCGTGTCGTATTGGACTGCCTACCTCAAGGCCCATTACCCGGCCGAGTACATGGCGGCGCTTCTCACGAGCGTCGGCGATTCCAAGGACAAAGCTGCGGTCTATCTCAACGAGTGTCGCCGCATGGGAATCAAGGTTCTGCCCCCGGATGTCAATGAGTCGATCGGGTTCTTCGCCGCAGTCGGTGACGACATCCGGTTTGGTCTCGGTGCCGTGCGCAACGTGGGCTTCAACGTGGTTGAATTCATCAAGCAGGCCCGCGAGGAGAAGGGGCGATTCACCTCGTTCCACGACTTTCTCAAGAAGGTGCCGATTCCCGTTGCCAACAAACGAACGCTGGAATCGCTCATCAAGGCGGGCGCTTTTGACTCGCTCGGTCATACGCGCAGGGCGCTTTATGAGATTCACGAGGAGTCGGCTGAAGGTGCCGTGCGAGACAAGCGCGCAGAGGCCCATGGGCAGGTCGGCTTCGACTTCGACAATTTGTGGGATGAACCTCAGCAGGCGCTGGCCGTTCCCGAGCGGCCAGAGTGGTCCAAGCGTGACAAGCTGGCGTTCGAGCGCGAAATGCTGGGCCTCTATGTCTCGGACCACCCGCTGGCCGGGCTCGAGCTGCAACTGGCCAAGCATGCGAGCATTTCCATTGCCGAACTGCTGACGGGCGAGGCCGCCGCCGACGGCGAGACCGTCACAATCGCCGGCCTTGTCACATCTGTGCAGCACCGCACCGCTCGAAACTCCGGCAACCCGTACGGCCTCATCACTGTCGAGGACTTCGGCGGCGAAATCACGGTCATGTTTCTGGGCAAGACCTATCAGGAGTTCTCTCCCGCGCTGGTGAGCGACTCCATCGTCGTCATCCGTGCCCGCGTAGGGGTGCGAGACGACGGCGTCAACCTCCATGCGTCAAGCATGTTCCAGCCCGACCTGGGGCAGAGTCTCGGCTCCGGGCCGCTCATGATCTCGGTGCAGGAGTTCAGGGCGACGACGGATGTTGTCGCTGCGCTCGGCGATGTGCTTATCCGGCATGCAGGCGATACAGAGGTGCGCCTCAAGCTCATCAAGGGCAGCACCGCCCGCATGTTCGAGGTGCCGTATCCGGTGTCGGTGACGGCTGATCTCTATGGAGAACTCAAGTCGCTGCTCGGGCCGTCCTGCCTCGGCTAACCGACCGGGGCCAGAGGCTAGAATTATTCTCGCCATGATTCAGACAATCGACCTGCGCGGTCAGCGCCCCACCACATCCGAGTTCCTCGCCCTCATCCCGCGTTCCAAGACCGATGTGTCTGCGGCTACGGCAATCGCCGAGGATCTGATCACTGCGGTGCGAACCCAGGGGAGCGCAGCCCTTCTCGACCAGGCAGAGCGCCTTGATCGGGTGCGTCCGCCGCGCGTGCGGGTGTCAGCCGAGGAGATCGCCGCTGCTGTCGCAGGTCTTGACCCGCGTGTTCGTGAAGCGCTCGAAGAAGCGATCGATCGTGTCCGCCAGGCAAGTGCCGCCCAGGTGCCCTCGCCCACCGTCACGACCTTGGGTCCAGGAGCCGAGGTCGTTCAACGATGGTCGCCCGTGCGTCGGGTCGGGTTCTATGTGCCCGGTGGCAAGGCGGTGTACCCCTCGAGCGTTGTCATGAGTGTTGTTCCGGCCCAGGTGGCCGGAGTGCAGGCGGTTGCGCTCGCCTCGCCCCCGCAACACGATTTCGGCGGGTCAGTTCACCCCACGATTCTGGGCGCAGCAGGTCTCCTCGGTGTGGACGAGATCTATGCCATGGGAGGCGCGGGAGCCATCGGTGCCTTCGCCTACGGCGTTCCCGACATCGGCCTTGAGCCTGTGCAGCTGATTACGGGCCCTGGCAACGTTTTTGTTGCGGCGGCCAAGCGTCTTGTACGCGGCCAGGCGGGAATTGATGCTGAGGCTGGCCCCACCGAGATTCTGATCATCGCCGACTCCTCGGCAGACGCCCGGCTCGTTGCAGCTGACCTCATCAGCCAGGCGGAACACGATGAACTCGCCTCTTCCGTTCTAGTCACGGACTCCGTCGAACTCTCTAACCGGGTCGAGGAGCAACTGGAGCGCCTGGTTGCTCAGACCGCCCATCGCGAGCGAGTCACTGAGGCCCTTCGCGGCATCCAATCGGCCATTGTGCTCGTGGATGACCTCGAGGTCGCTGCCGACTTCAGCAACGCTTACGGGCCGGAGCACCTCGAGCTCCAGGTCGCCGATGTCGACGGTGCACTTGAGCTCATTGAGAGTGCGGGCGCGATCTTTGTCGGCCCCCACTCGCCCGTGAGTCTCGGTGACTACCTCGCCGGCTCCAACCACGTTCTGCCGACGGGCGGCCAAGCGCGTTTCGCTCCTGGGCTGGGCGCCTACACGTTCCTGCGGCCGCAGCAGGTCATCCGTTATTCGGAGGCCGCGCTGCGCGACGTTGAGCAGCGAATCGTCACGCTGGCGACAGCGGAGGATCTGCCGGCCCACGCTGCTGCCGTGACCGCCAGGTTCGAAACCGAGAAGTAATAGGCAGAGCGCCTCCGGGGAGCCTCCACGGTTTCTTCCCCCGCGCCCCCTATTCTTGGGTCACCATGTTCTGCCCATTCTGTCGCCACCCCGATTCCCGCGTCATCGATTCCCGCACCAGTGACGACGGCATGTCGATCCGTCGTCGCCGACAGTGCCCAGAATGCGGGCGCCGCTTCAGCACGACCGAGACCGCGAGTCTCAGCGTCGTCAAGCGCAACGGTGTTCTCGAACCGTTCAGCCGCGAGAAGGTCGTGGCCGGGGTGCGCAAGGCGTGTCAGGGCAGGCCCGTCACCGACACCGATCTCGCGCTTCTAGCGCAGCGAGTAGAAGAGGCGATCCGAGCAACGGGAGCGTCACAGATCGATGCCAACGACATCGGTCTTGCCATCCTCGCGCCACTCAGGGAGCTAGACGAGGTCGCCTATCTTCGCTTCGCAAGCGTTTACCAGGCGTTTGAGTCTCTCGACGACTTCGAGTCGGCGATTACGCAGCTGCGCCATGAGCACGGCGAAGATCGTCTGAGGGGTTCGTCGCCGACCTCATAGGCGGCCACCGTGGGGGAGTGCGCACGCTAGGGTTTCCCTTGGTATGTATCGCTTTATTTTCTCCACGTTCCTCACCCGTCTCGACCCTGAGGCCGCTCACGGGTTGGCTTTTGGCGTCATTCGTGCGCTTCCCTATATCGGACTTGGCGCGCTTGCTCGAGCCTATGCGAAGCCGGATCCGAGCCTTCGGGTGGAGGCCCTCGGCCTCACGTTTGAGTCGCCCTTCGGCATCGCCGCAGGGTTCGACAAGGAGGGTCTTGCCATTCGTGGGCTTGGGCAGCTGGGGTTCGGCCACGTCGAAGTAGGTACGCTCACCGCACAGGCGCAGCCGGGCAACCCCAAGCCGCGCATGTTCAGGCTTGTGGCCGACCGTGGGTTGATCAACCGTATGGGCTTCAATAACCACGGCGCCGCCGAGGCGGCACCTCGACTGGCGCGTGAGCGCCGTCGCCGCGTCCGCCCCATCATCGGGGCGAATATCGGCAAGAGCCGGGTGGTGGATGTCAATGCTGCCATCGACGATTACCTCACGAGCACTCGTCTGCTCGCGCCCGTGAGTGACTACCTCGTGGTCAACGTGAGCTCCCCGAATACGCCGGGCCTGCGGGGGCTCCAAGAACTCGATCGTCTCGCGCCGCTTCTGACGGCAGTGCGGGATGCTGCCGGCGGCAAGCCCGTGCTCGTCAAGATCGCGCCCGACCTCTCCGATGACGAAGTGCGCCGCATCGCGGAGCTCACAACGAGCCTCGAGCTCGCTGGCGTCATCGCCACAAACACGACTATTTCGCGCGAGGGTCTTGCAGCCGATGCGGGACTCATCGAGCGCATTGGCGCTGGTGGGCTCTCTGGCGCGCCTCTCAAGGCGCGCTCGCTCGAGGTGCTGCGTTTGCTGCGGGCCGCGCTGCCTGCCGAGACCTGTGTGATTTCGGTCGGCGGGGTAGAGACCGCAGCTGAGGTTGCAGAGCGGCTCGCCGCTGGGGCAACGCTCGTGCAGGGTTATACGGGATTCATCTATGAGGGTCCGCTCTGGGCAGCCCGCATCAACCGCGGCCTCGTGCGCCTCGCTGGCGCAGCCTGACGTTTCGCGGGGTCGCCGACTCTCGACACCTCGCACGCTGGGCCGAGACCAAAAAAGATGCCGTGCGGTCGAAACCGCACGGCATCCGCTCGTTAACGTGTGACTTAAACCGGGAACTCCCGGCGCTTCACCTGCGGCTTGGGCAGTCGCATCGGGCGCATCTGGAGGCAGCGCATGGCGCAGTACCACCGGGTGCCCTTCTGAACTGTGCCGAACTTGGCCGTGAGTCGACGGGTAACCAGCCAGCCCGCCACGATGCAATCGAGCACGGCGAGCAAGAAGAAGGCCCACAGCACGAACACACTCACGATGCCGATGAGCGGGTCCGCAACAAATGACATCACGATGATGAGGAGCATTACGGGAATCATGAGCTCGCCGATGCTGAATCGTGCATCAACGTAGTCGCGCACGAACTTGCGCTGGGCACCCTTGTCGCGGGCCGGAAGATACTTCTCTTCGCCGTTGGCCATACCTACGCGGGCACGGTCGCGGGCCTCGTTGTACTTAGCTTTCGCCTCCCGGTTGGCCGTCTTGCGGTCGTTCGAGACGAGGGGGCGCTGATTAGCTGCCTCTCGCTCCTTGCGGGTGGGCGTCGGACGGCCCTTACCGGGCGCATTGTCCGTTGTGAGCTCGCTGTCGGGCTCGATATCGCGTGCAGGCTTGGCCATGGATGATCCTTGCGTAGTCGTCTGCTTAAGATTACCTGCATGACATCAATGGACATCACAGGTTCAGGGGCATCGGCAGACGACTTCGCGCGCGAGCTCCGCGGCATCGTTTCTGCCGGCCTGCCCGCCGCGATTGCTGACCTTACTGGACTGGTTCGAATCCCGTCTGTTTCATGGCCGGCGTTTGACCCAGCATTTGTCGCGCAGAGCGCGGATGCGGTTGCAGAACACCTGCGCGATCTGGGCGTATTCGACTCTGTTGTCGTCTCGAGCGCCCCGATCGGCGATGGCGAGGCCCACGGAAAGCCTGCGGTTCTCGCGACGCGTGCAGCCAAAGCCGGCGCGCCGACCGTTCTGCTCTATGCCCACCACGATGTCCAGCCGCCCGGAGACGACGCCGACTGGGATTCCCCGCCGTTTGAGCCGGCCCTGCGCGGGGAGCGTCTCTACGGACGCGGCACCGCCGACGACAAGGCCGGAGTCATCGCGCATGTCGCTGCAATTCGAGCCCTCTTCGAGGCGCTCGATAACGACGTCGACCTCGGCATTGCCGTCTTCATTGAGGGCGAAGAGGAGTCTGGTTCGCCGTCGTTCGCCAACTTTCTCACTCAGCACCGCGCCGAGCTTGCCGCCGATGTCATTGTTGTGGCCGATTCCGATAACTGGAATGTGACGACCCCCTCCCTGACGGTTTCGCTCCGGGGCAACGTCGCGGTGGTTCTCGAGGTGCGCACGCTCGAGCACGCATCTCACTCGGGAATGTTCGGGGGAGCAGTGCCTGACGCCATGATGGCGCTCACCCGTCTTCTTTCCTCGTTCCACGCCGACGACGGCTCGGTCGCCGTCGATGGTCTGACCACTCACCCCATGGAGACTCCCGAATACTCCGAAGAGACACTCCGGCGCGATGCTGGCCTGCTCGACGGTGTGCGCCCGGTCGGCAGCGGGAGCATCCTGTCCCGGCTGTGGGCAGGCCCGGCAATTACGGTCACCGGCATCGACGCGCCGACCGTAGCGAACGCATCCAACACTCTGACGCCGATGGCGCGCGCTCGAGTGAGCGTGCGCGTCGCCCCGGGACAAGACGCGGGGGAGGCCTACGCGGCCATCGAGCGGCACATCCGCGACAACACTCCATTCGGCGCGCGGGTCACGCTGAGTGATGTCGAAGTCGGCAACCCATTCCTCGTCGACACCGAAGGTTGGGCCGTGGCCGAGGCCACGAAGGCCATGGAGGATGCGTGGGGCACGCCAGCGGTTCTCGCTGGCATCGGTGGGTCCATCCCGTTCATCGCCGATCTCGTCGAGGTGTTTCCCCAGGCTCAGATCCTCGTTACCGGCGTCGAAGACCCCGACACCAGGGCCCACAGCCCCAACGAGTCACTGCATTTGGGTGTTTTTGAGCGAGCCATTCTCACGGAGGCCCTGCTGCTCGCTCGCCTCAACGCCAAGAACCGCAGCTGAGAGTGCGACGCGGGGGAATACATCCCGCGTGTCGCGTGCTTACACTAGAAGAAGTGGCCCGATAGGGCTGAGAAGAATGAGGAGCGGCATGACCGACACCACAGTGACCCAGACAGCATCCCAGGGCGTAGTGACCAGCGAGAGCGGCCACGGAGTGCTCCTGAGCGATGCGGCAGCAGCAAAGGTCAAGTCCCTGTACGAGCAGGAGGGCCGTGACGACCTTCGCCTGCGCGTTGCCGTCCAGCCGGGCGGATGCTCGGGGCTCATTTACCAGCTCTACTTTGACGAGCGCCTGCTTGAGGGCGATTCCACCGTTGATTTTGATGGTGTTGAGGTCGTCGTCGACAAGATGAGCGTGCCCTATCTCGAAGGGGCGAGCATCGATTTCGAAGACACAATCCAAAAGCAGGGATTCACTATCGACAACCCGAACGCTGGCGGCAGCTGCGCTTGTGGGGATTCCTTCCACTAAACGTTGATCACGCCCGTGATCATTGAGGGGAAGTCGCTTTGCGACTTCCCCTTTTTGCTGCCCGGATGGCGTTTCCCGGTTCAAATGGACCCCCAGAGAGCGGTAGGCTGATTCCTGTCAATAGACTGAGTTCGTCCAGTCCCGTGTCATCCGAGAGGTCCCAGGTGCGTTCTAACCGCCGTCTTCGATGGGCTGCCATCCCCCTGGCAGCAACACTTGTTGCAGTCCTAGCAGGATGCACCCAGGCCCAGCTCCGTGGGTACCTTCCGGGGGAGCCCGGAATCACCAACCACACCGACCGCATCGCCGGTCTGTGGACAACGTCGTGGATCGTTCTCCTCGTCGTTGGTCTGATCACCTGGGGACTCGTCCTCTGGGTAGCAGCGGTGTACCGCCGTCGCAAGGGCCAGACGGGTCTTCCCGTCCAGCTTCGCTACAACATGCCGATTGAGATTCTCTACACGGTGATTCCCTTGATCCTCGTAGTCGGATTCTTTGCCTTCACGGCACGGGACCAGACGGCGATCGAGCAGCCAGAGGCTGATGCTGATGTCACGGTCGAGGTCTACGCCAAGCGCTGGGCCTGGGACTTCAACTACCTCAACGAGGGCCCTAACGGCGACGGCGTCTACTACCAGGGCATTCAGGCCCAGGAGACCGACGAGTCGCCTTACATCGACTACGACCAGCTGCCCGTTCTCTACTTGCCGGTCGGTGCCAACGTGGAGATCGTTCTGGAGAGCCGCGACGTCGTGCACTCCTTCTGGGTCGTCGACTTCCTCTACAAGAAGGACACGGTTCCCGGCAAGAGCAACCACATGTATTTCGTTCCTGAAAAGGAGGGCGAGTACATGGGCAAGTGCGCCGAGTTCTGTGGTGAGTACCACTCGCTCATGCTCTTCAAGGTGAAGGTCGTCTCGCAGGCTGAGTACGACGACTACATCCAGAGCCTCGTTGACGCCGGTCAGACTGGCACCCGCGGGGCCGAGTACAACACGAACAGCAACCTGCCCGGCACCAAGCCGCTGGACAGCGGAGAGTAAGGCACGGAGATGACTACCACTACCGAGACCAAGGAGGCCGCTCCCGAGGGAGCCGCCACCATCGGCCACACCGTCTCACCGAGCGCACGTCGCAAGGGCAACATCGTCGTCAGCTGGATCACCTCCACCGACCACAAGACGATCGGATACATGTATCTGATCAGCTCCTTCGTGTACTTCTGCATCGGTGGCGTTATGGCACTGATCATCCGCGCTCAGCTCTTCGCCCCCGGCGTCGACCTGCTCCAGACCAAGGAGCAGTACAACCAGCTGTTCACCATGCACGGCACGATCATGCTGCTCATGTTCGCAACGCCACTTTTTGCTGGCTTCGCGAACGTGCTTATGCCGCTGCAGATCGGCGCACCCGATGTCGCGTTCCCGCGACTCAATGCCTTCGCATACTGGCTCTACAGCTTCGGTAGCCTCATGGCCGTCGCCGGATTCCTCACCCCCCAGGGCGCGGCGTCATTCGGTTGGTTCGCCTATACGCCGCTGTCGAGCACGACCTTTACACCGGGAGCGGGAGGCAACCTCTGGGTTGTCGGCCTCGCAATCTCCGGTTTCGGAACCATTCTCGGTGCCGTCAACTTCATCACCACGATCATCACGATGCGAGCACCCGGAATGACGATGTGGCGCCTGCCTATCTTCACCTGGAACACGCTCGTCACGTCCCTGCTCATTCTGATGGCATTCCCTGTTCTTGCTGCTGCTCTCTTCGGTCTCGCAGCGGACAGAATCTTTGGCGCCCACATCTACAACGTCGAAGCAGGCGGTGCCATCCTGTGGCAGCACCTGTTCTGGTTCTTCGGCCACCCAGAGGTCTACATCATCGCGCTGCCGTTCTTCGGCATCGTCTCCGAGGTCTTCCCGGTCTTCAGCCGCAAGCCGATCTTCGGATACAAGACACTTGTCTACGCGACGATCGCCATTGCTGCCCTTTCCGTGACCGTGTGGGCCCACCACATGTACGTGACGGGATCTGTGCTCCTGCCCTTCTTCGCGCTAATGACAATGCTCATTGCGGTGCCAACGGGCGTGAAGATCTTCAACTGGGTCGGAACCATGTGGCGAGGGTCGGTAACGTTCGAAACCCCCATGCTGTGGGCAATCGGATTCCTCGTTACCTTCACCTTCGGTGGTCTCACCGGTGTCATCCTGGCGTCGCCGCCGCTGGACTTCCACGTCTCCGACACCTACTTCGTTGTCGCCCACTTCCACTACGTGGTCTTCGGAACCGTCGTCTTTGCGATGTTCTCCGGGTTCTACTTCTGGTGGCCAAAGTGGACCGGCAAGATGCTCAACGAGAAGCTCGGCAAGATCCACTTCTGGGTGTTGTTCATCGGGTTCCACATGACCTTCCTCATCCAGCACTGGCTGGGCGTAGTTGGTATGCCCCGTCGCTACGCGGTCTACCAGCCCGAAGATGGCTATACGTGGATGAACCAGCTTTCGACCGTCGGTGCAATGGTCCTCGGTGCCTCGATGATCCCGTTCTTGCTCAACGTCTACCTCACGGCGCGTAACGCGCCCAAGGTCACCGTGAACGACCCGTGGGGCTACGGCCGCTCGCTTGAGTGGGCCACCTCGTGCCCGCCGCCGCGCCACAACTTCACCTCGATTCCCCGCATCCGCTCCGAGTCTCCCGCGTTCGACCTCAACCACCCCGAGGCCGGAATCCCCGTCGGAGTCGGCCCGGGCAAGGATGCTCCGCAAGCCCCTGTCTTTGACGCCTCTGATGAGAAGGTGAAGTAAGTAGCGTGAAAACCAACGCACGGATTTTCTGGGTCCTCGCCGTATTCTTCGTAATCGTCGGCGTGGTCTACCTCGGGTGGACGTGGGCAGAGTCTGCTCGCCTCCTCGAGACGACCGGCACCTTCGCTGGCGGCGCGGGAGCCACCGCTCATCCTGAATGGGTCGGAACGCTTGCGATCCTGCTGTGTGCAGTTCTCGTCGCCTTCCTCGCCTTCTACGTCTCCAAGTCGGAGAAGTCGCAGGGCGGGGAGCTGCCCGAGGACCGCCTCGACGCCAACATCGACGACGGCGACCCCGAGCTCGGGCACTTCAGCCCATGGAGCTGGTGGCCCATCATCCTCGCCGGCAGCGCATCAATCCTGATGTTGGGTCTCGCTATCGGTATCTGGCTCAGCTACATCGGCGCGGCGATTACGATCATCGCGCTTGTCGGATGGGTCTATGAGTACTACCGCGGCAATTTCGCCCGCTAACGCAAACATCCGCGCGGCATCCCATGGGGATGCCGCTGCGGTGTTTGCGCTCGTGAACCAGCTCTCTGATCGCTACGACGTCGACCGCGCGGCGTTCGACATCGCCTTCGCCGAGGC
>NZ_JBACFR010000153.1:0-2168 GCF_056262345.1 Homoserinimonas sp. | reverse complement strand
GGAAATAGCGGAGGTGACTCACGGATGTGACTACTTTCTGGGTCGGGTCTCTTCGAGGTGATGCGGCATACCGCGGTCGACGGTTTCTTCGTCGGCCGTGTGAACCGAGCCAACGAGCTCGGAATCCACCACGACCACGGTCACGTTATCGGAGCCGCCAGCCGCGAGGGCAGCCGCAACAAGACGATCGGCAACGCTCTGCCCCTCCGGAAGGTGGAAACGATCGGCCAGGATGCTCGCGATCTGGTCGTCGTCGAGCTCCTTGGTGAGCCCGTCGGAGCAGACGAGAAAGAGCTGTCGCCCGCCGAGCGGCAACAGCCAGACATCCGGGTCAACGTCGATGCCGACGCCGATGGCCCGGGTCACGACATTGCGAAACGGATGGGTCGCCACTTCGCGAAGCGAGATCTCGCCCAGATCGAGCAGCTCTTGAACGGCGGAATGATCGACCGTCACCTGCTCGAGCACGCGCCCGTCCCAGCTATAGACGCGACTGTCGCCCACGTTGAATGCCATCCAGTGGCAGTCATCGCCCGCCGCGATGAGCGCGAGCCCGGCGAGGGTCGTGCCGGAAACCGTGCCGACGATATCGTCCCCGGCCAAGCCCACAACGGCCGAGTTGGAATCGCGAATCGTGCTGACGACGTCTTCGACCGAGGGCAAGCCCTGCGGCGGAGAGGCCGCAGCGAACGTCGCGGCCACGGACTGGCTGGCCCTATCGCCAAACGAGTGCCCTCCCATACCGTCGGCAACGACGAACACGGGAGGGTCCGCAAAAAAGCTGTCTTCGTTAACCTTGCGAACGAGGCCAAGGTCGGACGCCGACGAGACGGCCAGGCGCAGGCTACCCACCGACAGTGTCAGTTCATAGTCCACGCAGGCTCCCCTTGCATCCTGTGGGCGGGGTGATCTCCCGCACCGTAGCAATCATCCCTGCGTTGAACACCGGGCGCTAGTGCGACTTGGGCTTCTCGTCGTCTTCTTCTTCGCCGTGGAAGTTCGGCGCGCCCAGCGGCATAGCCAGGGGGCTGCGGTGCAGCTTGATCAGGCTCGCGACAGTGGCAACGACCATGGAGGCCACGATCACACCGAGTGAGAGCCACGTGTTGATCTCGGGGACCCACAGAATCGGCTCTCCACCGTTGATGAACGGCAGCTCGTTGGCGTGCATCGCGTGGAACACGAGCTTGACGCCGATGAACGCCAGGATGAAGGCGATGCCGTACTTGAGGTAGACCAGGCGGTCGATCAGGTCACCGAGCAAGAAGTAGAGCTGGCGGAGGCCCATGAGGGCGAACACGTTGGCGGCGAACACGATGAACGGGCTCTGCGTGATTCCGAAGATTGCGGGGATCGAGTCGAGCGCGAAGACGAGGTCGGTGGTGCCGAGCGCGATGATGACAACGAGGATGGGCGTGAAGACCTTCTTGCCGTCGACAACGGTGCGCAGCTTGCCGCCGTCGAAATCCTCGGTGATGCTGATGCGGCGACGCAGGAACGCAATGATCTTGCTTTCCTTCTCTTCTTCGTCCTCGTGCCCGGTGAACGCCTGGTTCCAGGCCGTGAAGAGCAGGAATGCGCCAAAGATGTAGAACACCCAGCTGAAGTTCTCGATGATCGCAGCGCCAAGGATGATGAAGATCGCGCGCAGCACAAGCGCGATGACGATGCCCACCATGAGCACCTCTTGCTGGTATTTACGCGGCACCTTGAAGCGGGACATGATGATGAGGAAGACGAAGAGATTGTCGATGCTCAGGCTGTATTCCGTGAGCCAACCGGCGATGAACTGCCCGCCATGTTCGGCATCCCCCAGGATGAACATGAGGGCGGCAAAGAGGAGCGCGAGCCCCACGTAGAAGCCGATCCAGAGGCTGGACTCCTTGACCGTGGGGATGTGTGGGCGCTTGTAGGCGAGGACAAGGTCGAAGACGATGATCGCCGTCAAGACAACGAGCGAGCCGATTTCGAACCAGGCGGGCAGGGCAAGTTCCATGGGAATCCATTCATGGGAGGCAGGACAGAGTCCGAAAGTCTCTCCCGCGTCGGCAACAGTCTCGACGCCATCGCGGCCGGGCCAGCATCAGAGATGACCGTATTGACGACCGCGACATAGGGCCTAAGCCCCTAGGGATACTCCCCTTCGCTCGGACTATCGTAACGCAGCA
>NZ_JBACFR010000152.1:0-7953 GCF_056262345.1 Homoserinimonas sp. | reverse complement strand
GCCACGACGACACGACCCCATGGGCCCTCTGGCGGGTCGATGTCCTCGCGAAAGCGTCGGCTCACGCCACGCGAAATAAACGCGATTCCCACGCCGCCGACGACCGCGCCGATGGCGGCGAGCACGAAAACTCCGCCGGGCATGCTGATGAGCGTTGAGCTGAGCGTCTTGGCTCCCTCGGCCGCGTCTGGCCGGCTGCCCACAGCGAATGCGAGACAGGCGAGGCCGACGCCGACGAAGCCGAGTGCTTTGGCATGATCGCGCAGTTTGCGAGGGAAGATCTTCGATTCGTCGGGGCCAGCGGTGAGAGCCCCGGACCACTGCCACAGCCCGAGCCCCAGCAGCGCCACCGTCGCAACCCACAACAGGATGTAACCGCCGGGGGCATCGGCTACTGCTTCGAGCGCTCCCGACTGATCTGCTCTGACTCGAATGCCGTTGGCCACCGACATGCCGAGCACCCCGATGAGAACGTGAACGACCCCGCTGGCGATAAGCCCAGCCCTGGCCAGCGAGCGCACCACGCGACTGTGGCTGGCGCGGCGCACGCGTTGCCGCACACCATGCGAGGAGCCGTTTGATCGCTGGGGATACGACGCGGTCGCAGGTTGGCCAGAGGGAGTCACCTCCCCTTGATACCACCGATTCACCCGCCTCAGAGTTCCCTGAGTGCTCATGGCGCTCCGAGAGATGGCGACTACTGTCACAGGTCTACCGAGGCTGGCAGCGACATCAGGCCAGCGCGAATGCAGCAAAGGAGTACGCCATGGGTATCGGAGACAAGCTCGAAAACGAGGCAGAGAAGCTCGCAGGCAAGGCCAAGGAAGAAGCGGGAAAGCTCAAGCACGATGACAAGCTCATCGCCGAGGGCAAAGCCGACCAGGCCAAAGCAGAAGCCAAGAAGGCTGGCGAGCATGTTAAAGACGCCGGCACAAACGTGAAGGATGCCTTCAATAAGTAGGCACCGCACCGCGGCACACGCCGCGGCACGCAGGCGCAAGGGGGTCGTGTCGGTCGGCGCCGATATGGTCGACCCATGACCCCCGACGCGCTGCAAGAGCTGTGCTTGTCATTGCCCCAGGCGATAGAGACGTTCCCCTTCGACAACGAAACGAGCGTCTTTAAGACCAGCGGCAACGGTCGCATCTTCGCGCTGAGCAATCTCCGGGCAGACGTTCTCGCGGTGTCGCTCAAATGCGACCCAGAAGATTCGGTCGCGTTGCGCGAGGAGTTCGCCGAGATCACTCCGGGATATCACCTCAATAAGAAGCACTGGATCACGGTGGTGGTGAGCGCGGACCCGTCTGAGGGGGTTCCCGACGACCTCGTAGAGGATCTCATCATCGCAAGCCACGAACTCGTGCGGCCCAAGGTTCGAGCACCTAAGCGGGCCGTTGCCGAGGACTAGTGGCCGGGGCTAGTCGATCAGGCCGCGGATGTCTTCCGCCGTCAACGCGGAGCTGAACGCGGCTCCGTCGTCCATCACCGAGGTGAACAGCTCCCCCTTCTTCTTGCCGAGCGCGAGCACCTTTTCTTCTATCGTGTCTGCGGCGATCATCCGATAGACCATCACGGTGTTCGCCTGCCCGATTCGATGGGTGCGGTCGACAGCCTGAGCCTCTGCGGCGGGGTTCCACCACGGGTCGAGCAGGAACACGTAGTCCGCCTCGGTGAGGGTGAGGCCGAACCCGCCCGCCTTGAGGCTGATGAGAAAGACCGGGGCTTCGCCGTCCCTGAACGAGGCGATTACCTCCGCTCGATTCGTGGTTGACCCGTCGAGATAGACATAGGGAATTCCTGATGCCTCGAGCCGCGCGGCCACGATGCTGAGATACGAGGTGAACTGGCTGAACACGAGGGAGCGGTGACCCTCGGCGATCGCCTCGCTCAGGTGATCAATCGTGACCGCCAGCTTGCTGGACGGGATGCCAGCGTGGGCGCCATCCACAAGTGAGGCGTCGAGGCTCAGCATGCGCAGCAGCGTGAGGGATCGAAAGATGATCATGCGGTTGCGATCAACGTCGTCGATAAGACCGAGAAGCTTTTGCCTCTCGCGCTGCAGCGCCGTGTCATAAAGACGGCGATGCTGCGCCTCGAGCTCAACCATGATGATCTGCTCCTGCTTGGGCGGGAGTTCGGCGGCGACCCTGTCCTTTGTGCGCCGCATCATGAGCGGCCGAATGCGGCGACGCAGCCGAGCCAGGCGCTCCTTATTGCCGCCCTCGATGGGGCGCGCATACTCCTCCGCGAAGCGACGGGGCGAGGCAAACAGGCCAGGGGCCACGAGGGAAAAGATCGACCACAGCTCCATGAGGTTGTTCTCGAGCGGTGTGCCGGTGATCGCAAGGGTGAATGGCGTGTTCAGGTCTCGAGCGCACTGGTGCACTGCAGAGAGCCTGTTCTTGACGAACTGCGCTTCGTCGAGAATGAGCCCGGCCCACTCTCGCGAGTGGTAGCTCTGGATATCCCGGCGAAACAGCGCGTATGAGGTGACGACGACATCGATGCTCGGGTCGACATCCGCCACCGTCTGTTTGCTGGCCGCCCGGGCCGTAGTGATTTCGGCCACACGCAGGCCAGGAGCGAACCGCGCGGCCTCCGAAACCCAGGTGGGAATCACGGAGGTAGGAGCGACGACGAGAAACGGAGGACCATCGCCGCGCTGCGCAGTCGCATGGGCCAGGAGCCCCAGGGTCTGCATCGTCTTGCCCAGGCCCATGTCGTCGGCGAGTACGCCGCCAAGACCATGCTCGTAGAGGAATATGAGCCAGTCGAGGCCTTGCTGTTGGTACGGGCGCAACGTGGCGCTGAGGCGGTGGGGCACGGTGGGGATGGTTGTCGTGTCGAGCAGCCCCTGAGCCGCTGCCCTCCACGCCACCGCCTCGTGCGTCTCGTCCGCCAGATCCTCAAAGTCAGACCAGAGGCTCGCATGGACACGACTGATCCGCGGGCCGGTCTCCCACTCTGCGAGGTCCCGTGATTCGGCAATGAGCTCGTTGAGTCTCTCGAACTGCGGCTGCTGAAGCGACAGGTAGCTGCCGTCGACCATGAGCAGTTTGCGGCGCCCTCTCGCGAGAGCTTCAAACAACGGCCCGAAGGGAATTTCTTTGTCGCCGACCGTCACGAGCACGCCCAGATCGAACCAGTCGCGCTGCTCGGTTTCGATCGTGCGGATGCTGAGGTGCGGCAACTCGGTGAGCTCGCGGTAGTCGGGATGCTTGCCTGTGCGCTCGACCTGCACGCCGGCCATTCCGTCGAGAGCGACAAGTGAGTGCGCGGAGAATTCGGCCGCGTCGATTCCGCGGAGAACGGTGGTCGCCAGAGAGGTGAGATGGGGTCCCACCACGGCAAGAACCGCGGCCTCCAGTGTGGGGTCGGCTGAAGGCGCGGCATCGCCGTGGGCGGCTGGCCCGGCGGGGATGCGGTCGTGGCCGTAGTCCCAGAACCACGACAGGGTGAGCGTGTGCCGTGGCGTAAACGACGCCGCGAGCACCAACTGTGCGGCGGGCAGCTCTGGCAGCGAGACAGACGCGTTCGAGCTGGTGATACCGATGCTGTTCTGGAGCCGCGGATAAAGGTCGCTGAAGAACTCGGCCGCTCCGCTGGCCGGAATCCGGATGCTCTGCCCGGCCGTGAGCATGCGGGCCAGATCGCTCGATGCCACTCTCGCCGCGGCTGGCGGGGTTGCGCCCGCGGCGACGGTTGGTGGTGCGAGCGGCGCGACGGTGATGTTCGGCGCGCGCCCCAGCTGGGCGCAGTAGGCGCCGTGATCGCCGATCGTCGCCACGATGCCGGGTGGGCGGTCGTGCCCGTCGAGGTCGAGCCTCGGGGACAGCACGATGGTGTCGCCGTCGAGGGTTGCGTCGAGCCTCAGGGTGGCGCGAGGGGCAACCGTGATCGTCGCGCCCTTGCTGGCGCCGCTGCCGCCAACGAATGCGATCCCGAGGGCGTCGGCGTCGGCGAGGAGCTGCCACAGTAGGGGGCTTTGGTAATCGTCGAGGTAGATCCAGTCGCTTTCTCGGCCGGCATAGACATCGCGGATCGGTCGGTGCAGGGCGGCGAACTGGGTAAACCAGAGGTGGTGAGCCGGGTCGAGCGCGGCGGCGCTCCCCTGATAGGGCAGATTGCTCCAGCTCAGTGAGCTGCGCGTCCAGTTGCCGCTCGCGCTGCGCGAGACGGGGCGAACCCCCAGACGATACGCGTCGGCGTCAGGTCTCCTCCCCGCGCTGCCGGCGGGAACCGTGCGAGTGGCTGGTCCGCCCCACTGGTGCGATGTGCGCGAGACCTGCTCCCGCAACTCCCACTGCAGGGCCATGGGGCGCATGCCAGCCGAGCGGAGCGGCGAGCGAGAGGCGACCGGCATGAGCGGTTCAAGAGCCGCACGCCACGACGAGGAAGGGGGCGGCGGGGTCACGGGAGAAGTCTTTCATGCGGGTCTGACATGTCACGACGGCTCCGGCAGGCGGCCCGCGGCAGGGGGGGCGTCGCGTCGTGCGCAGGGCGGTGAGAGGATGGGAGGGTGACTCCCACTCCCGTAGCCGAGCCAGATATGGCCGCCGCCGCTCGACTTTGGCGCGCCTATCGCGATGCGGTGCCCGGTGACGAGCTCGAGCATCCGTCGGTCGAGTGGTTCGGCGACTCCGCCGAGCTCGCCGATGAGCTTCTTGCCCTGGTTCTTGAAGGTCAGAAGACAGCGACCGCGACCCTCGTGTGCGAGTTCACTGCCGAGAGCCAGTTGCTTCCGCGCATCGGCGGTCATTGGATCGCCTGTGACGGTTCGGGCACACCCACCGTGGTCTTGCGATCAACCTGGTTGCGTCTCGGGCCCATCTCCAGCGTCGACGATGCCTTCGCCTGGGATGAGGGGGAGGGTGACCGTAGCCGCGAATCCTGGCTCACCGACCACATCGGGTACTGGAAGCGAGTGACTGAGAACCGGGGCATCCCGTGGTCGGATGGGCTCGATGTTGTCTTCGAACGCTTCGAGGTCGTCTGGCCTCTGGCCCGGTGAAATAGCGGGCGATCGGGCCCGGACGCGCAGCTTCTGCCCGATCATGTCGGTCGCCCCCGCTAGCGTAAACCTATGCGACTTCTGCACACCTCTGACTGGCACATTGGGCGCACGTTCCATGGCCACTCGACCCTCGCGCACCTGCGCACGGTGCTCGACTCTCTGGTTGAGGTAGTGCGCACGCGCCAGGTGGATGTTGTTCTCGTCGCCGGCGATATCTTCGATTCCGCGACCCCAGCGGCAGATGCCTACGAGATTCTCACGGATGCCCTGCTGGCGCTGCGCAATGCTGGCGCCACCGTGGTGATGACCAGCGGCAACCACGACTCCGCCACGAGGCTCGGCTTTCAGTCGTCTTTCGCCGCGGCCGCCGATATTCATGTGTTCACGCGTCCAGAGCAGCTCGCATCACCCGTCGAGCTGGTCGACGCCCACGGCCCAGTGGCCATCTATGGCATCCCCTATCTTGAGCCTTCGATTGTGCGACACAGGCTTGGCGCCGATGACCCTTCGCGCCTGCGAACTCAGGCAGACGTGCTTGCCCACGCCATGAGCGCGGTACGGGCGGATGCTGCGGAGCGCGGCTCTCGCAGCGTGGTCCTTGCCCACTGCTTTGCTGCTGCAGTCGGGGGCGGTGCGGCTGACGTCGAGCCCCCTGCGGTCGATGCCGATGCTGGCCGCGATGGAGAGATTGCGCAGACTCCGGGACTCGAGCGCGACATCACGGCGGGAGGTCTCGATGTGGTGCCGCTGAGCGCTTTCGACGGACCGGATTACGTCGCGCTCGGTCATATCCATGGGCGGGCTCGCCTCAGCGAGAGCGTGCGCTACAGCGGTGCGCCGCTTCACTACACCTTCAGCGAATCCGGCAAGCCGCGCGGAGCCTGGCTTGTGGAGTTGGGCGAGCACGGGCTCGATTCGGTCGAGTGGGTCGACCTAGTTGTTCCGCGCCGTCTTTCGGTGCTCAGCGGAACCCTTGACGAGCTATTGACAGACGAGCGATTTACGGCCAACGAGAGTGACTGGGTTGCCGCGGTCATCACCGATCAGGCGCGCCCGCTCGACGCGATGCGCAAGCTTCAGTCGCGGTTCTCCTATTGTGCGAACCTCGAACACCGGCCTGATGTTGTCGCCACTACTGCCTCCGTGACCTATTCCGAACGGGTTCGCTCCCGCAGCGACAGTGAGATTGTGGGCGGCTTTCTTGAGCACGTGCGCAACGGTGTGGGCGCGTCAGAGCACGAGCGTGCTGTTGTCTCGGCGGTTGTGGCTGCGGCGGCGGAGGGCGCTGCATGAGAATCAACACGCTCGTCATCGCCGGGTTCGGCCCGTATAAGACGCCGCAGCGCATCGACTTTGATGCCTTCGCCGACGACGGAATCTTTCTCATGGCGGGCAAGACCGGCGCAGGCAAGTCCAGCATCCTCGACGCCGTGTGTTTTGCGCTCTACAACGCGGTCCCGCGCTATGAGGGCACCGATAAGCAGTTGCGCAGCCACCACTGCGACGCAGGCGACCCCAGCTATGTAACCCTCGAGTTCACGGTCGGCGCCGAGCGATATCGGGTGCATCGGAGCCCCGACTACGAGCGACCCGCCAAGCGCGGTGGGGGCATGACGACTCAAAAGGCCGACGCCGAGCTTGCCGTTTGGCGCGAGGGGGACTGGCACGGCATCGCGGCTCGGCCCGTCGACGTCGCGACCGAGCTGAGCGGCATCCTCGGGCTCACGAAAGACCAGTTCTTGCAGGTCATCCTGTTGGCTCAGAATCGCTTTCAGCAGTTTCTTTTGGCCAAGAATGATGAGCGCCAAGCGCTGCTGCAGACGCTCTTTGGCACCCAGCGGTTCGAGCGTTACGAGCTAGCGATCGTGGAGCAGGCACGCTCGCTAGAGGCGCAGCTGGGGGACGCGCAGGAGCAGCGGCGGAGAGATGCCGAGCGAGCGCGGGGTCTGCTGCACGGGCTCGCTCCGCTCGGGGGCGCCACGACATCGAGCGAGCAGGTGCCGAGTGAGTTGCCGCCGAGCGAGCAGCCGCCAAGCGAGCTGCCGACTGGCCTTGCCTGGTTTGAGCACAGCCTCACCATCATCGATGCTCACCTTGTGGCGGTGGATGCCGAGGTGCTCGCCGCCTTCGAGCGTGCGAGTAGCGCGGAGGAAGAGCATCGAATCCAGGTTGAGCGCCGCGGCCTGCAGCGCCGCCGCGATGATGCGCGCGCCCAAGTAGTGGCACTCGAGGCAGAGCGGGAGACTATCGCGAACGCGCGGCGCAGGCTGGTCTCCGCAGATCACGCCGCAGCTGTGGCCCCGCAGAGTGAGGCGCTCGCGCGTGCCCAGCGCACCGCGACGGCTGCGGCGTCGGTCGAGGCGCGGGCCCGTGAGGTGTGGGCGACCCTGACGGCTGCTGGCCCCGTCGTCGGCGATGTCGTCGCCGACGGCCTTGGCGTTGGCGATGGCGTCGAGTCAGAGTCCCTTGCCGCGATCATCGACCAGAACTCCCGTACCCTCGGTGCGCTCGAAGATGCCCTCGACGACGAAAACGCAATTCCGGCCCTCGACGCCGAAGTGCAGCTCCACGCTGCGGAGGTGGAGCGACTCGATGCGGAGATCGACCGCAGCGCTCAGCGCGCGCTGCTGCTTCCTTCGCTGGTCGCGGAGTGTTCAGCTCACCTGACGGCCGCGCGGGTGGATGCTGGCCGAATCTCAGAGGCGGAGGCCGGGGTTGAGCGCGCGGCTGCCGCGCTCGCGGCCGCGACGGAGGCGGTGTCGCTGGGCGAAACCCTCGACGCCGCACGGCAGGCCGAGTTCGATGCCAGCACCACGAACTCCCTAGCCAGCGCGGCCCTAAACGATCTTCTCGCGCGTCGGATCGGCGGGTTCGCCCGGGGGCTCGCCCCGGCGCTGGGCCCCCGGGGGCCGGGCGCGGGGGGGGGGTCGGCCTCGCAT
>NZ_JBACFR010000151.1:0-7811 GCF_056262345.1 Homoserinimonas sp. | reverse complement strand
GCGAAACGAGACCGGCTTGTCACCCCACCGTTCAAGCCGGGACTCCAAACCCGCCCGCACCGAGGGCCATTCTTCGCGCAGCACCGAATACACCGCGGTGTCGCGCCACGAACCGTCGGCGCGCAGCTTGTGCCGTCGAAGGGTGCCCTCATAAACGGCGCCGAGTGCGGCGATGGCCGCCCTCGACCGCTCGTTGGCGGCATCCGCCTGAATCTTGACCCGACCGAACCCGCTATCGAACGCGAGCCCCAGCAGCAGGAGCTTTGCCTCGGGGTTGACCGCTGTGCCCCAGACCCGCGGATCGTAGGCCGTCCAGCCGATGTGGGCCGCTTCGTCTGCAAGTTCAAAGTCGCCGAGCGTGGAGGTGCCCACCAGAACGCCATCGTGCGCTCCGCCCCGCAACCGAATCGCGTAGGGGTTGCCCACCCCGAAGGCGTAATACCCCCGCGCAAAAGCGCCGAATTCGGCGAGGGTGACGGGTAAACCTGCGGGGCCGCCGCCATATCCGCCCGCGAAGACCCGAGAATGCGCGATCGCCTCAAACAGCTCAGGCAGGTGATCGTCGGTGAGGGGTTCGAGCGTAACAAACCGCCCGTTAAGCACAGATAGAGGGGGACGGGCCGTGGTCACGACATGCAGTCTGGCACGAGAAGTGACACCATGGGACTCGTGAGTAACACAGCACTCTTCAATGCCTCTGCCGATGCCTTTCTCGGCCTGCTCGCCGAGGTCGCGCCCGACCAGTGGGAGTCCCACGGACTCGGCTCCTGGACCGTGCGGTCTCTTGCCGGCCACACCGCCCGCGCGATTCTCACGGTCGAGACATACCTGGGCCAGGATGAACCGGGTTCTGCCACGATTCCCTCGGCCGAGCACTACTACAACGAGGTGCTTGAGCAGTTCACCGACCACACGTCCATCGAGCAACGCGGCGTCGAAGCCGGCGCGTGGCTCGGGGCCGACCCCGTTGGCCAGGTTCGCGACGCCATCAACCGCACCAAGGTGCTCATTGGTGAGCAGCCGTCAGACCGTCTCGTCTCGATCGGCGGAATGGGCATTCTGCTCGACGAGTACCTGCGCACCCGCGTCGTCGAGCTCGTCGTTCACTCGATCGACCTCGCCCGCGCCATCGGTTCTGACTTCACGCCGCCCAAGGATGCTCTGGCAATGACCGTGAGCCTGCTGGCTCAGACGGCCGTGCACCGAGGCTCGGGAGTCGAACTGGTGATCGCCCTGACCGGCCGGGAGCGCCTACCAGAGGGCTTTACCGTCGTCTAGCTAACCAAGCGTCTAGCTAGCCGAGAAGGTCGTGGCGCACGACAATCGCGTCGCGCCCGGGGCCAACACCAATCGCCGAGATGCGGGATCCGCTGATCGCCTCAAGGGCGAGCACGTAGTCCTGCGCAGCCTGCGGAAGGTCGGAGAATTCGCGGGCGCCCGTGATGTCTTCGTCCCATCCGGGGAAGTTTTCGTAGATGGGCACAGCGTGGTGAAAGTCCGTCTGCGAGACGGGCATCTCGTCCACGCGAACACCGTCGACGTCGTACGCGACGCAGACGGGGATCTCCTTGAGGCCTGTGAGCACATCAAGCTTGGTGAGCACGAAGTCGGTCACGCCGTTGATGCGAGCCGAGTAACGGGCAATGGGGGCGTCGTACCAACCACAGCGACGGGGGCGGCCCGTCGTCGTGCCGAACTCGCCGCCGTTATTGCGCAAGAAGTCGCCGCTCTCGTCGAACAGTTCCGTGGGGAACGGGCCAGCGCCGACGCGAGTCGTGTAGGCCTTGACGACGCCGATGACGCGCTCGAACCGGTTCGGTGCCACTCCCGAACCCGTGGCAGCACCGCCCGACGTGGCGTTGGACGACGTGACGAACGGGTAGGTGCCGTGGTCAACATCCAGCATGGTTGCCTGGCCGGCCTCAAAGAGCACGGTCTTGCCCTCGTCGAGGGCGCGCGTGAGCACGAGTGCCGTGTCGTCAACCATGGGGCGCAGGCGCTCCACGTACTGCAGCAGGTCTTCTGCGATCTCGTCGACCGTGATGGCTCGGCGGTTATAGATCTTGACGAGCAGGTGGTTCTTGGTGACGAGTGCGCCCTCGATCTTCTGACGAAGGATGTTCTCGTCGAAAAGGTCTTGGATGCGGATGCCGACCCGGTTGATCTTGTCGGCATACGTCGGCCCGATTCCGCGGCCGGTCGTGCCGATCTGGCGCTTGCCGAGAAAACGCTCCGTGACCTTGTCGAGAGTGCGGTGGTAGCGCGTGATGACGTGGGCGTTAGCACTAACCCGCAGGCGCGAGACATCGACCCCGCGGGCGGCGAGCGCGTCGAGCTCCTCGAACAGCACCTCGATGTCGACGACGACACCGTTGGCGATTACGGGAACGACGCCGGGCGACAGGATGCCAGAGGGCAGCAGGTGCAGCGCGTATTTTTCGTTGCCGACAACCACGGTGTGGCCGGCGTTGTTGCCTCCGTTGAACTTGACGACGTAGTCGACACGGTCGCCGAGCAGGTCGGTGGCCTTGCCCTTGCCTTCATCGCCCCATTGGGCACCGATCAGCACGATTGCGGGCATGCGGCAGACATCCTTCTTGTTCAGGGAGAGGAGAAACGGGTGGGAATGCTTCCAGTCTACCGGTCGTAAAGACCCAGGCGACTGGCTGCTCTGATCGCTTCGTCTCGCGAGCCGACTCCGAGCTTGCGGTAGATGCTGCGCAGTTGACTCTTGACCGTGTTGACCGAGACGAAGAGTTCCGCAGCAATCTCGGCGGCGCTGCCTCGTGCCCCGAGCTCCCGAAGCACCACGAGTTCGCGTTCCGTGAGGTCTACAGATTTGGTTGCCCCTGGCACTACGGAGGGCACCGCCTCTAGGTCGTCCAACAGCATTTCGTACCGGGAGAGGCGCCCGGAGCGTCGGGCGAGCGCCAGCAGCTCGCTGCGCAGGTTCTCCGAGAGCAGGGCGAATGGATGCCGCATTCCACGGTCGTTCATGAGCAGCACGGCCGATTCGAAGTGGTCGAGCGCCGTGCCGTCGCGACCGAGCCGCACAGCGACAGATGCCTTGAGGAGACTGGTTTCGGCTTGCCGGCGAGGAGTCCCGCCCGAGGCCCCCTGGTCAAGCACGGCCTGCGCCGCCGCAACGTTGCCTGATGCGAGGTGAAGACGCACAAACGAGTTGGCGACATAGGAATCGTCAGGATCATGCTGGGCGAGCACCGACTCCGCCCTCCTCGGTTGCCCTGCCGCGATGAGCAGGAGCGACAGCACTGCGTCGAGCCTGCGCCGACTCACGGGCATGAGAGCCGGGCGTGCACCCGGGCGCAGGGCCTGCTCGAGGGCCGTTGATGCTTCGAGCGGCCGCCCCATCCCCAGCAGGGCCATGGCCTGCACGTGGGCGAACAGGGGCCAGTGCTCGGTCGTGTCCACTCTCGGCGATAGCAGGCGCACTCGGGCGAGAGCCTCGGCGTAGTCACCGGTCTCGATGCTCAGCATCGCCTCCGCGATGTGCAGGAACGCCTCCGGATATTCGAACCGGTTGCTGCTGGGCCACCCCTCATCCCTAGCCTGCGCAACGCGCCATCGCGACTCGGTCATGTTGCCGGCGAAGGCGAGCGCTCCCGCGCTCAGCGCTAGGCCGTGGAGGTGGCCAGGATCTCGGGTTGCCCCCGGCAGCATCCGGGAGGCCTCAAAAAACTCCATCGCTCTGTCTTCTTGAGCGTCATAGAAGAACGACAAGCCGAGGTGCGGCAGCAGTGCTCCGAGAATCGGCTCCAGCCTGTCGCGTTCGTCGAGCGTGAGCTCACTGAGCAGGCGAGCCGCGCGGTCGGCCACCTCTACCGCCTGCTCAGGTTTTCCGCTGATGCGCAGCGCCACGTTCTCGGCGTTGAGGAGCAGCACCCTCCGCACGGGATCAAGGCCAGCGGAGTTCTTTTTCATGGCCGAAATCGCGATGCCGAGCATCTCGAGAGCACGCTCCCTCTGCGACTCGACGCCGTTGAGCGCTACGCCGAGCGCCATGGCCAGGAGAGGTTGCCGGGCTATTGTGCGGCGCGGCAGAGCGGAGAGTGTCGCAATGGTCTCTGCGCGGTGCTCAGAGAGCACCGAAGCGTAGTGATTGATGACGATGTCCGAAGCCACGTCGAACTCCCCCAGCGCAACGGCATGGCCGAGGGCGGACGAGAAGCGCCCCCGGTCTAGCTCGCACCGCATCAAGTCACGCCGCAGCCGCGACAGGTCCTCGGGCGGGCGCGTCTGCAACTCGCGGCGGAGGCCATCCCGAAGTCGTGGGCTGATCGTGAACTCTGGTCCGTCTGCGCTGTCCGCCCAGTGACCGAGCCCGGCGCCCGCAAGAAAATCGAGGATCGCCGGCGCAGTCGAGCTGCCGGTGAGCCCGATTGCCAGCGCCGGGGTCACCGTCTCGGCGATGGAGAGACTGATTAGGTCGTTGACGTCGCGGTTGTTCGCGAGCTCACCGCCCCAGAACCGGTCAAAGAGGCCGTCGACCGAGATTCGCTGACGAACCGAATCCGCATCGATCATCACACCAGCCTGGGAGAGTTTGACCAGCACTCCCGTCACCACGACCGCGAGCCCCCCTGAGCACTCGCGGATTGTCGCGGCAATGCTCCCATCAGCATCCGCAACTCCCCTGTGCCGCAACAGATCGGCTATCTCGGGGATCGTGAACAGCAGGTCGCGATTACGAATTCGCGTCGGGCTCAGCGCTATGTCGATCCTGTCGCTGTCGAGCGTGCCGCCAGCGCGGGTCATCACGACTATGTGGATGAGAGGGCTCGCCTGCACGATCGCGACAATGTCGTCGACTACGTCCTGCTCGCACAGGTGAAAGTTGTCGGCAATGAGCACGAGCGGGCGACCGTGCTGAGCGAGCGCCCGAACGAGCTCGTGGCGGAGCATCCGTCCGCCGTCGCGCGGTTTCACCAGCAGGTCGTGGAGCAGGCCGGAATGCCCGATGATGCCGGCATCCGATAAGAGCTGCAGCACCGCACGCCAGAAGGTTTCAGAACCCGTTGTGTCGCTGTCAACGCTGAGCCACACGCCCTCGGGCGCCTCAGAGGGCCTGCTCGCGGCCCACTGCGCCACGGCCGTCGTCTTGCCAGAACCCGTGACGCCTCGCACAACGGTGAGCCCGGAGCCCTCCGAGAGAATCGCCGAGATCCTGTCCCGGTTCACTGCGGTGCGGGGCAGACGAGGGAGGGAATATATCTCGGACATCTTCTCCCGAGTGTAGCCAGGAAGGGGGCCAGTGGCATCTGACGGGCCGTGGTTGCGGCCCGTCAGATGCCCCGCACTATGCCGTTCGGCGTTTGGTTCGGGCTCCCCAACCGATAAGCGCACCCACCAGAAGCAACACCGTGCCCACCAAGAGCGCAAAGTCGGCAAATGCAGTACCGGTGATGGTGAGGGCAAGCACACTCACGCTCACACACGTTGCCGTGGGGTCGTCTCCGCAGGGCTCTGCCGGAGTCACGGGCTCCCACGGCCCCGGAGGGACGGTAACCGATGCGCTGTTGACGCGCGCGCCCACAGCGTCGTACTGCACGACCGCCGTGAATGACGTGCTGGCCCCGGGAGCTAGCGACGGGATGTCCCACTCCAGACGCGAACCCTGCTGCGTCGCCGCAGGGCTGGTTGAGAGAACTCTGGCCGAGTGAGGGAGCGTGTCGGTGACCGTCTGGGCGATGGCCGTGCGCTCTCCCGTGTTGGTCACGGTGATCGTGTAGGTCACGTCCTCGCCGATGGCGGCGAATGCCTTATTCGCCGTCTTGGCAATTGCCAGGCTTCCCCACTCATAGGTGTTCGTGATGGTTGCGATCTGGGTGGCGGGCACGGCATCAGAGGCGGATGCTGCGGTAACGATCATGAGCACCGTCGCGTCGCCCGTTCTCGCCGTCTCGTCGTACGCGCCCAGGGCACCCGCCTCTGCGACGGTGCACTCCGCGCCGAGCGGGATGCCATCGATGCGGTTTGTGAGCGCGTTGGATGCGTCGAGAGTGAGCACAGCCGACGACCCCAGGTTCACGGGCACACCGGCAATCTCACACTGCACGGTCACGTCGAACGCCGAAGGCGCGTGCGCTGCAGCATCTCCGTCGATTAGCTTGGCCACGCTGAGCGGGCCAGAAGCAAGGGCCACCCCAACCTTGGCGGGCGCGCGCCGCATGACGGGGCTCGTGACGAAGGTGGCCGTGGCTCCCATCTGGTTCCACGCCACTGCCGGGCCGACAGGAGCGCTCACGGGGGCGCGGCTGGGGTCAGCGGCCGTGAGCGGCGCATTGACGGTGCGCATCAGCAGGGTGACGCTCGCGCCGGGCTCGAGCTGCCCCGTTGCCGTCGCCGAGAAGTCGTAGGCAACCCGGATGCCAGTGACATCCGCCCAATCGCCAGCGAATGCTGACTCGGCAACCCAGGCGTTGGCAGCGCAGGTGCTGTCGGCACCCCAAGCGGAGCTCGCCCCTGTGCCGACACAGACTGCTGAGTCGGTGCTGACCTGCCAGCTTGCGGTGGTGCCGGCAGGCATGCCAGCGAACTGCAATCCAAACGCGTCGTCGAACACGGGGCGCCACGCGGAGTCGCGGGGGCCACCCTGGTCGAGCATGCGGTCACCCGCGGTGGGCAGCGGGTCGACAACCGTGAGCGACGTCACGGCCTCGGTGCCGCTGTTGAGCACCGTGAGCTTCCACTCGTCGGTCGCGCCGACGACGGTGGCAGCAGCACACGGGTTGCGGAAGAAGCCGTCGGAATCTGGCAGGCAGGTACGCGTGGCGTTGACCGTGTTGACGGCCCCGGTCACGAGCGTGCCGTTGACCTCGCCGCGCACACTCTTGGTCGCCGAAATGTTGGCGCCCTGAATGAGCTGAGCGTAGTTGGTGGTTCCACACTGGTTTGCGGGCAGTCCAGAGATGGTGCCCTGACCGTTGCCCGACGCATTGGTGCAGGCCTCGAGGGTGCTGCCCGTGTCGACCACGACCCGGTTGGTGGTGGGCGTCGGCGCACCGTGCTCGATTGTGGTCGTCAAAGAGATCGTGAACCTCTCGCCCGGCGCCATCCGCGTGGAGCCTGCCGGCCAGGTGAAGACCAGGTTTCCGGATGACGTATCGAGCGTCGGGGTCGTGGTCAGAAGGCCACCTGCCGAGGTCGAGTACGTTGGCTCATCTCCCGTGAACAGCAAGTGCGCCGGCAGCGTGTCGGTCACGGTCGTGATGGGCAGGAATCCGGTCCCCGTGTTGCGGAACTGGATGCTCCACGTGACGACATCGCCGGCCCGGTAGGTGTGGACGTTGCCCGCTGGTGTCTTCGACACGTCAAGCGAGAAGGTTCCCGTGGCGAGCGCGAGAGACGCCGCGGCGTCGTCCTCTGCCGGGGTGAAAATCTGCACAGGCTCGGTGCGGCGCGACTCCACGTCGATCTCGTTGGGGAGGCTCGACGGGAACACGATGGCACCGCCGTCGCGGAGCTCGCTGCGGAGTCCAACGACGAAGGCTGCGGATGCCGCCCAGTCGGCGGGCAAGGCCGTCGCGGAGAAAAGCGCACCATCCGCACGGTCGAAAGTGAAGCGGATGCCGGTGACATCGGCGAGCGTCACGGCCGGCAGCGCCGCGGTAGCGCCTGCTGTGCCCCGCACCCATGCTGATGAGCCGAGCTGAACATCCACCCGCACGCGGTCAGAGCCGACCGGCATCGTGATGGCACCCAGCGACGAGAGCTGCACGGCGTTCCAGAACCGCGCGTCGGTATCGGTAATGACAACCTCGTGAGTCGCTGCGGTCGAGGCGCCGTCGTTG
>NZ_JBACFR010000150.1:0-1939 GCF_056262345.1 Homoserinimonas sp. | reverse complement strand
AACCCTACGGGCGGCCGGCAAGCGGCGTCCGGTAGGCCGCCGAGACCTGAATCTCGGGACGAGGGGGCTGCACCTCGTTTGTCCACATCATGCCGTTCCACCACCGCACCTGGGGGAGGCCCAGTGGGTCGTGATACCACCCAGCGGGGGCACCGGTCGTAGCGGGGCTGGTAACAGTTGCTGTAGAAGACATCGGGTGACTCCTGTTGGGCAGGCTGTCCGAGGGGGCTCGGGCATACACGGGCGGGGTTGCTTGATGTTAGCCCCCTCTATGGGGGACATGGCAATGGCCCACGGGGTACGGTTTGGCCCACAGACGGGGGGCAACTGATTCGCGCATTGGCGGTCGAATCAGCGTGCCATCAATGACACGCAGAAGCATCAGAAGGAATTTAGGGAGTCAGATCCCACATGTGGAGGGGATGACGGGAATCGAACCCGCGTAATCAGTTTGGAAGACTGAGGCTTTACCATTAAGCTACATCCCCGCAATTCGCGACCCGGAGGCCGTGAGTGCTCAGCAATCCTATTACATCGCGGAGCATGGTTTTAACGCATCCGGCAGGTGTTGCGCGAATGGCGCCGATGCGGTGCGAGGTTTCGGGGCAACTCAGCTAGACTTGCCGAGGCCTTTTTTATGCGGTGGCGTTTGCGCCCTCGTCAGAGGTGGCCTAACCCCCTCATTCCATGGATTTGTGGTGGAGGGTTGTAGGCAATCGGGGCGTAGCTCAGCTTGGTAGAGCGCTCGGTTTGGGACCGAGAGGCCGCAGGTTCGAATCCTGTCGCCCCGACACAGCAGCAGTACAGACGTCGAAATATGAAAACTCAGGAGAAAGCAGCAACGTGAAGACCACGGTGGAGAAGCTGAACCCGACGCGCGTCAAGCTCGTCATCTCGATCAGCCCCGAAGACCTCAAGCCCAGCATTGACCACGCCTACAAGCACATTGCGGAGCAGGTCAACATTCCTGGCTTCCGCAAGGGCAAGGTTCCGCCGGCGATCATCGACCAGCGTGTCGGCCGTGCCGAGGTGCTCAACCACGCCGTTGGTGAAGCAATTGACAGCTTCTACCGTCAGGCTGCAGACGCCGAGGGCATCCGTCCGCTTGGTCGCCCCGAGGCAGACGTCACTGGTCTTCCTGAGCTCAAGGACTTCTCCGGCGACCTGGAGATCACGGTTGAGGTCGACGTGCGCCCCGAGTTCGAACTGCCCAAGCTCGACGGTCTCGAGCTCACGGTTGACGCCGTTGAGGTCACCGACGAGGAGGTCGAGACCGAGCTGAACAACCTGCTCGCACGCTTCGGCACCCTCGTAACCGTTGACCGCCCGGCCAAGACGGGCGACTTCGCCCAGATCGACCTGGTCGCCACCATCGGCGGCAACGAGGTCGACACGGCCAAGGGCATCTCCTACGAGATCGGCTCCGGCGAGCTCATTGACGGCATCGACGAGGCGCTTGATTCGCTCACCGCCGGCGAGAGCACCACGTTCGAGGCTCCCCTTCTCGGCGGCGACAATGCCGGCGAGAACGCCCAGATTTCGGTCACCGTCAACGCGGTCAAGGAGCGCGAGCTCCCCACCGCAGACGACGACTTCGCTCAGATCGCCAGCCAGTTCGACACGATTGACGAGCTCAAGGCCGACCTGCGTGAGCAGCTGGGCAAGTCCAAGGTCTTCGGCCAGGGCACGCAGGCTCGCGACCAGATCGTGGAGAAGCTCCTCGAATCTGTCGAGATCCCCGTCCCCGCCAAGCTCGTCGAGGACGAGGTGAACCGTCACCTTGAGAACGAGAACCGCGTCGAAGACGACGAGCACCGCGCCGAGGTCACCGAGTCGAGCGAGAAGACGTTCCGCACCCAGATTCTTCTTGATGCAGTCGTCGAGGCCGAGGAGATCAAGGTCGGCCAGAACGAGCTCACGCAGTACCTCATCCAGGGTG
>NZ_JBACFR010000149.1:0-30941 GCF_056262345.1 Homoserinimonas sp. | reverse complement strand
CGGATGGTCGCCCACAATTTGCTCTGTCGAGCGGGCCAGCACGCCCCGTCGAGACGCGCGAGGCGTTTCGACTGATCGATGCTCCCTCGGCAGAGGCAGATGGCCCCTCCACCGCCACCGTGCGGGGTGCTCTTTCGGCGGGAGAAACGCGAGCGGGCAAGATCACCACGGCGGTGGTGGCTCTTGCCATGGGCGCCATTCTCGGCGTAGTGCTCACCATCAACCACCAACAGACGTGGAGCATCGGCGGGGTTACGATCCCGATCGGCCTCGTCGCGGGGCTGCTCATCATCACGATGCTGCTGGTCGGGTTCCGGCTGGTGTTCGAGACGCGGGTCGTTGCGCTCAGCGCCGCGATCGGCGTGAACGTGATCATCGCCGTGTTCTCGCAGAAGAGCCCGGGGGGATCCGTTCTGATCCCGGCCAACATCATGGGATTCGTGTGGGCTTACGCGCCGCTTCTCATCGCCCTCGTCGTGGTCGCGTGGCCGAAGCTGCCCTTGCCTCGCCGCGATAGGATGGTAGTTCACACCACTCAGGAGGGACCCTCGCAGTGACATATGTCATCGCTCTTCCGTGCGTCGATGTCAAAGACCGCGCATGTGTCGACGAATGCCCCGTTGACTGCATCTACGAGGGCGACCGGATGCTCTACATCCATCCCGATGAATGCGTTGATTGTGGTGCGTGCGAGCCCGTGTGTCCCGTTGAGGCGATCTACTACGAAGACGACACCCCCGAGGTGTGGGCCGACTACTACAAGGCCAATGTGGAGTTTTTCGACGACCTCGGCTCGCCCGGCGGTGCTGCCAAGGTCGGTGTGATTCACAAGGATCACCCCCTCGTTGCCGCGCTCCCGCCTCAGGGCCCCGCCGCATAAAAAACGGTCGAATTTTAGAGAAGATGCCCAAGCAAAGGCATTTTCCTTTGGTGGGTGCGACTGGAGCCACAAACCCCCTCTAGGCTGTATGTGTGAACGACGCTGCCATCAACGACGCCGACAAGGCCACGCTCCACTACCCCGGAGGCACTGCCGAATTCCCTATCCTCACGAGTGTCGATGGTGCTAACAGCATCGACATCTCAACGCTCACCAAACAAACGGGATACACAACCCTCGACCAGGGTTTTGTCAACACCGCTTCGACGAAGAGCGAGATCACCTACATCGATGGTGATCAGGGAATCTTGCGCTACCGCGGGTACTCGATCGAGGATGTCGCCAAGAATTCCACGTACCTCGAGACCGCCTGGCTCCTGATTTATGGGGAGCTTCCGAGCGCTTCAGAACTCGAGGAGTTCGAGGAGAAGATTCGGCGGCACACGCTGCTGCACGAAGACCTCAAGCGATTCTTCGACGCCCTCCCGCACAACGCGCATCCGATGTCGGTGCTGTCGAGCGCCGTGTCGGCTCTCTCGACGTACTACCAGGACTCCTTGGATGTTCACGACCCCGAGCAGGTCGAGATCTCCACGATTCGCCTTCTGGCTAAGCTGCCGACGATCGCGGCTTATGCACACAAGAAGAGCCTCGGCCAGGCGTTCCTCTACCCCGACAACAGCCTGAGCTTCGTCGAGAACTTCCTCAAGATGAACTTCGGCAATATGGCGGAGCCCTATGAGGTCAACCCGGTTCTCGCGACCGCACTCGAGCGTCTGCTGATCCTCCACGAAGACCACGAGCAGAACGCGTCCACGTCGACCGTTCGCCTCGTCGGATCCACAGAAGCCAACCTCTTTGCCTCCGTTTCCGCCGGCATTAACGCTCTCTACGGCCCGCTTCACGGCGGAGCCAACGAGGCCGTGCTCACGATGCTCGAGCAGATCAAGGAGTCTGGCGAGGGCGTCGAGAAGTTCGTTCAGCGGGTCAAGAACAAAGAAGACGGCATCCGTCTTATGGGTTTCGGGCACCGCGTCTACAAGAACTTCGACCCTCGGGCCCGTCTCGTCAAGGAGAGCGCCCACGAGGTTCTCGCTGCACTCGGCATCAAGGACGAGCTGCTCGACATTGCGATGGAGCTTGAGGCAGTAGCCCTGGCCGATGACTACTTCATCGAGCGCAAGCTCTACCCCAACGTGGACTTCTACACGGGTGTCATCTACAAGGCCATGGGCTTTCCGACGCGCATGTTCACCGTGCTCTTCGCCATTGGCCGGTTGCCGGGATGGATCGCACAGTGGCGCGAGTCGAACTCTGACCCCAAGACCAAGATTGGTCGCCCGCAGCAGCTCTACATCGGTGAGCCGCAGCGTGATTGGCCGACCGAGCGATAGTTAGCTCAGCAGCAGCAGAAATGCCCCAGTTCACTCGAACTGGGGCATTTCTTCGTCATGCGTGGGCTGGTGCGATAGGGAACCAGAGGTCCGCCCCAATCCGGGTTACATCCGAGCCGTTGGTGTTTCGCTTTATTGGGGCCACTGGCAGAATTGCGCTACCCCGCGTGTGCGCGGTGGAACAACGTGCGGTCAGCACCTGGGTAGTCGGTCGGACCGCGTCAGTGCGCAGCGTTCCCCTTCGCTGTGGCGCTCCGCAGAAGTGCGGAGAGCACGCCCGGTCGAGCCCCCCGAGACCGGGCGTGCATCCCGAACGCTTTAGGCGTGCAGTGCCGCGTTGAGTTCGATGCCGGTGCCGCTACGCGGGATAACCTCAACGGCTCCCGTTGCCGAGTTGCGGCGAAAGAGCAGGTTGGGCACACCAGAGAGCTCTACGGCCTTCATGGTCGTGCCGCCCTCGCTGCCATCGATTACCAGCACCTTGGTGCCAGCGGTCACGTACAGACCGGCCTCGATTACGCTGTCGTCGCCGACCGAGATGCCGATGCCAGAGTTGGCGCCCAGGAGGGCGCGCTGGCCTACGGAGATGCGCTCTGTGCCGCCGCCGCTGAGCGTGCCCATGATGGATGCGCCGCCGCCGATGTCGGAGCCGTCTCCCACGACAACACCCTGAGAGATGCGGCCTTCGACCATGGACGAGCCGAGAGTGCCCGCATTAAAGTTCACGAAGCCCTCGTGCATGACCGTGGTTCCTGGTGCCAGGTGAGCGCCAAGGCGCACACGGTTGGCATCGGCGATGCGCACGCCGGCGGGGGAGACGTAGTCGACGAGGCGGGGGAACTTGTCCACGCTGTGAGCGCTGATTCCGTGGCGCTGCAGCGTCGGACGGAGGCGAGCGAAGTCATCCGGATGCACGGGGCCGGCGTTGGTCCAGACGACGGCGGGCAGCACGCCAAAGATGCCGTCGAGGTTGATCGTGTTGGGGGCGACGAGGAGGTGGCTGAGCAGGTGCAATCGCAGGTACGCGTCCTGGGTCGAGGCGGGCGCAGCGTCGAGATCGATCTCGACGGTGACGAACTCGACGCGCACATTGCGGCGCTCATCGACGCGACGCAGCTCTTCGAACTCGGTCGGTGCAATGTGGGGGTCGATTGAACTCGGTCGGGCGCCGAGCGAGGGGGAGGGGAACCAAGTGTCGAGCACCGTTCCGTCGCCGGAGATGGTGGCGAGGCCGTAGCCCCAGGCAGCAGAAGTCATACCTCAAGATTACTGGCGAATAGGATGAGGAGATGTCTTCCCCCGCTAGCACGGCCCCTCTCTTGGATCTGTCGGCAGGCTCGATCGAGATCACTCGGCAGCTGTGCGATATCCCGTCTGTCTCGGGTAACGAGAAGGCGATTGCCGACGCGATCGAGCACTCGCTTGCCGGTTTGGAACACCTTGAGGTGTTGCGGTTGGGCGACGCCGTTGTCGCGAGAACCAACCTCGGCCGTGATCGCCGTGTGGTGATCGCGGGTCATATCGACACGGTCCCCATCAACGACAATCTGCCGACTCGGTTCGAGACGATCGACGGTGTCGACTACCTGTGGGGCAGGGGCACCGTTGATATGAAGGCCGGCGTTGCGGTGCAGGTCAAGCTCGCCGCAGAGCTCACGAACCCGAGCATCGACATCACCTGGATTTGGTACGACCACGAAGAGGTCTCGGATGACCTCAATGGGCTGGGCAGGCTGGCGCTGACCCATCCAGAGCTGCTGAAGGGCGACTTCGCCATTCTGGGCGAGCCCACCCGATCTGAGGTCGAGGGCGGGTGCAACGGCAACATGCGCATCGAGGTGCGCACCTATGGTCTGCGCGCGCACTCCGCGCGAGCCTGGGTGGGCAAGAATGCGATTCACGCCGCCACCCCGATCCTCAATCGCCTCGTGGACTACGTGCCGCGGGAGGTCGAGGTCGAGGGTCTCGTCTACCGCGAGGGGCTCAACGCCGTGGGGATTTCCGGCGGTATCGCCGGCAATGTGATCCCCGACGAGTGCATGGTTCACATCAACTATCGTTTTGCGCCCAGCCGTTCGGCCGACGAGGCGGAGCAACATCTGCGCGAGTTGTTCGAGGGATTCGACATCACGGTCGTCGACCGCGCCGAAGGGGCACGCCCCGGACTCGACTCCCCGCTGTCGCAGGAGTTCCTCGCCGCAGTGGGAGCATCCGCCCATCCCAAGTACGGCTGGACCGATGTTGCCCGCTTCTCAGCGTTGGGAGTCCCCGCTGTCAACTATGGGCCCGGCGACCCTCTGAAGGCTCATGCCGACGATGAGCGCGTTGCTCTTGAGCAGATCACGGCCTGCGAAACCGGCCTTCGTCGCTGGCTTGCCGGGGCCGTCTGACCCCTTCTTGGGCGCGCCACGATATCGCTCGTTTTCCGCATATGACTCACTTACGGAATAATAGGAAGACATCCACGAAAGGGGACTATTCATGGCGGCCATGAAACCGAGGACCGGAGACGGACCAATGGAGGCTGTTAAGGAGGGTCGTCTCATCATCGTGCGCGTCCCCCTCGAAGGCGGAGGACGTCTCGTTGTGTCGGTGAACGACGCCGAGGCTAAGGAACTCCACGACGCACTCGCAGGAGTCGTCACAGTCAGCTGACCCGACTGACACCCTCTGGTGAGGTCTAAGAGGACCGCACCGGAGTCAACTGAAGCAAACCGTCGCCAGCAGGCGATAGAGCGCTCAGCACGGCGGCGGACTCCGAAGTCTCCTTCAGGATGGCTCGGAAGTTCGCCGTCGTGTCGTCTCGCTTGGTGGGGTCGGCGACGCGATCGTGCCAGAGTGCGTGAGGAACCAGCACAGTGCCGCCGGGGCGAACCAGGCGCAGCCCGTGCTCGACGTTCTCGATGACCGCCTTGGGATCGCCGTCGATCAGAACGATGTCGTAGGACTGCTCGTTCATGCGCGGCAGAACATCTCTCGAACGCCCCGTGATGAGGCGGGTGCGGTTTGCGGGGATATCGGCGTCGGCAAAGTGCTTGCGGGCCACCTGCTGATGATCTGGCTCGATGTCGATTGAGGTGAGGATCGCATCCGGGGCGCCCTGCATCAGCCAAAGACCGCTGACGCCAGCGCCCGTGCCGATCTCGATCATGGTCGTTGCGGAGGTCGCGGCCGCGATGAGCGCGATCTGAGCGCCGATCGATGGGGCGATCGGCTCAATTCCGAGCTCGAGGGAGTGCTGACGCGCCTGCTGAATGACAGGGCTTTCGACGACGACCTCGTCGACGAATCTCCAGTTTGAATCTTTCTCTGACACGCTTGCTCCCTGCCCTCTCGAAACGGGCTCACCCAAGGATACGGGTCAAGTCCAGGCGATCACGTTATTCTGAACGAGTGCCTGGCCTAACTTTCGAGAAGCTGCTGTTGATCGCGATCATCGCGGTCTTCGTGCTTGGCCCCGAAAAGCTGCCGCACTACGCCGCGCAACTCGCCCGCCTGGTCAAATCGCTCAAGAATATGGCCAGCGGCGCCAAGGATCGTCTGCGCGACGAGATGGGCCCAGAGTTCAACGACGTTGACTGGCAAAAGCTCGACCCACGCCAGTACGACCCGCGCCGAATCATCCGCGAGGCGTTGCTCGATGACGAGGGCGCAGCGGCTCCGGTTGCGGTCAAGCCACCCACGCGCTCTCGACCGGTGGAGTCGGCGGCGCAGAAGCGCCTAGGACTCGCAGAAGCGGGCGCCGCGGCGCCCTTCGACTCAGAAGCGACCTAGGAGGCCGCCGCTAGCGCCTGCGGATGGTGCGCAGCGTCACGAGTAGGGCGGTCATGACGCCCGCCAGAGGCGCGAACTCCGCTCCCGTGCGGGGGAGGGCCATGATTCCTGTGTTGCGCGCCACAGTGCGTGATTCCACGAATCGCAGAAGGCCCTCAGGACCATTGCGTCGGCCGAGCCCTGACTGCTTGGCGCCGCCCATGGGGGCGTCGACGGAAGAGAACGCGGCGCGGTAACCCTCGTTAACATTCACGCTGCCGCTGTCCAGGGCGCTGGCGATGCGGCGAGCACGAGTCAACGACCGCGCAAAAATGGCCGAATTGAGCCCGTATTCCGAGTCGTTGGCGGCAACGATGGCCTCCTCATCGGAGTCGACGATGCTCACCGATACGACCGGGCCAAAGGTCTCCGTGGCGAAACACTCCATCTCTGGCGTGACGTCGGCGAGCACTGTCGGCTCGAAGAAGAGAGGGCCGATGTGGGGGAGGGCAGCGCCGCCGGTGAGTACTGTCGCTCCCTTAGCGACGGCATCGGCGATGTGCCGCTGCGTCGTTTCGAGCTGCGATGGCAGCGTGAGTGATCCTGCATCGGTCGTGTAATCGAACGCCGGGCCGATGGTGAGAGCCGAGACCCTGCGCACGAACGCTGCGATGAAGTCGTCGGCGACAGCGCGCTGCACGATGATGCGTTCGATCGAGACGCACAGCTGGCCCATCGACGCGAAACAGGCGTAGACGGCGTCGGCCGCGGCCTTCTCAGGGTCGACATCGTCGAGGACGATGAGCGGGTTCTTGCCCCCGAGTTCGAGGGATGCTCCCACAAGCCGCTCTGCCGCTCGCATGGCAACCGTACGGCCCGTGGCGGTCGAGCCGGTGAAGCACACATAGTCGGCGACGTCGGTCACGGCGGTGCCGATTTCGGAGCCAGGCCCCGTAACGACCTGCCAGAGCTCCTCTGGCACTCCCGCGTCGATGAAGGCTCGGCGCGACGCGAGCACGCTCAGCGCCCCCTGGTTGTCGGCCTTCTGTACGACGCCGTTGCCGGCAGCAAGCGCCGGGATGACATCCATGATTGAGAGGCTGAGGGGAAAGTTCCAGGGGGTGATGACTCCGATAACGCCCTTGGGGCGGTAGTCGACCTTCGTAGTCAACAGAACGGGGATACCCGACCTGCGGGCACTCGGGCGGAGAATCGACGCGGCCCCCAGCGCGTAGTAGCGCGTTACGTTGGCCGCCTGGAACACCTCCTCGAACGCTTGCCCTCTGGTCTTGCCCGTTTCGGACTGCACGGCATCGAGCAGCAACTGACGGCGCTCCAGCAGCAGATCGTGGGCCTTGATGAGCACACGGCGGCGGTGAGCGAAGCCGGCACGCTGCCAGGCGATCTGCGCAAGCCTGGCCGAGGACGCGGCCTCCACCACATCCGGCACAGAGCTCAGTGGCAACGAGTGCAGCACCTGGCCGGTGAACGGCGCGATAACGTCGACGGTCTGCCCGCGGGTGGAGCGGATGTCGCGGGTCAGGTCGCGTGCGACCTCGGCTGTGATGAGAGCTCCTGGCATGCGCTCATCCTAGGGCCGCCGATCGAGCGATCTCTTCGAATCCTTGGCCAAATCGGACGGGTCTCTCGCTGGCGACCCGGCTTATGCTGAGTCTGTTGTCGTCCCGCGAGTTGGAGGGTAAAAGTGGCTACCGTGACCGCATCGAGCGCCACCGTGAACGAGGTTCTCGCTGACCTTGCTGCCCTTGAGGATCCCAAGATTCGAGCGGTGAATGAGCGCCACGGCGACGATCATGGCGTCAACCTCACCAAGCTCAGAGAAGTCGCCAAGAAACTCAAGATTCAGCCGGATCTGGCCAGGGACCTGTGGGCGACCGGCGACACCGCCGCTCGGCTGGTGGCCATCCTGATCAGCAGGCCAAAGCACTACAGCGAGACAGAGCTCGACGCGATGCTGCGCGAGGCGAGAGTGCCCAAGGTGCACGACTGGCTCGTGAGCTACATCGTCAAGAAGAGCCCCTCCGTGGAGGAGCTTCGCACGACGTGGTTTGCCGATGAGGACGCGGTCGTCGCCAGTGCAGGGTGGGCACTCACGAGCGATCGCGTCGCCACAGCGCCGGAGGGCCTCGATCTGCCGGGGCTGCTCGACACGATAGAAGCAGAGATGAAGGATGCCCCAGATCGGCTGCAGTGGGCGATGAATGAGTGCCTCGCGACGATTGGCATCAACCACCCCGAGCTGCGGTCACGCGCCATGAGCATCGGTGAGCGACTCGAGGGGCTCAAGGATTACCCCACGCCGCCCAACTGCACGTCACCGTTTGCCCCGATCTGGATCACCGAGATCGTTCGGAGACGCTCCCTTTAGTCGTCAGACCGGGCAGGGTGCCTCAGGCGGGGCTGAGCCCGTCAGGCGGGGCTGACGCCGAGGCTTCGCCCGGCGAGTCCGCGCCCACGCTGGGCGATTGCAGACGCCACGCCCAGGATGGCGGTCGCCGCGGCATCCATCGGGTCAGCAACGACGACGGGGGCGCCAGCATCGCCGCCCTCTCGCAGCGCGATGCTCAGCGGCACTGAGGCGAGCAGGGGAACGTCGAGCCTGCTGGCGACTTCTGCACCGCCGCCCGAGCCGAAAATATCGAGGATGCTGCCGTCGGGAGCAACGAGGCCGGCCATGTTTTCGATCACGCCGATTACGGTCTGGCCGGTCTGACGGGCCACGAGTCCGCTGCGCTCTGCGACCTCAGCCGCGGCGGACTGGGGGGTCGTGACGACGAGAACCTCGGCATGGGGCAGCAACTGCCCGATCGTGATGGCGACGTCTCCTGTGCCGGGCGGCAGGTCAAGCAGCAGGACATCGAGGTCGCCAAAATAGACGTCGGTGAGAAACTGCTCGATCGTGCGGTGGAGCATGGGGCCGCGCCACGAGACCGCGGTGGAGCCCTCCACGAACATGCCGATCGAGATGGTCTTCACGCCGTAGGCAATGGGCGGCAGGATCATGTCGCCCACCCGCGTGGGCTTGGCCGTGGGGATGCCGAGAAGGCCGGGAATCGAGAATCCGAATACATCGGCATCGATGAGCCCCACCTTGAGCCCGAGCTGCGTCATGGCGACCGCAAGGTTGGCGGTGAGCGTGGACTTGCCCACGCCGCCCTTGCCGCTGGTCACGGCGATCACCCTGGTGAGGCTGTCCGGGGTGAAGGGCATTGCTCGCCGCCCGCCCTGGAGCCTCGACGTGAGCGCGCGGCGCTCGTCCGGAGTCATGACCGTGAGGGCGATCTCCGCCTGCGAGACGCCGTCAACGGCCTCGACCGCGGCGCGCACGTCGCGCTCAATGCGGTCGGCGGCAGGGCATCCCACGATCGTAAGTTTGACCACGACAGAGGCGACGCCGTCGTCGACGGAGATATCGCCGACCATGTCCAGCTCGGTAATGGGGCGACGAATCTCGGGGTCGATGACGTGGGCGAGCGCGGCGCGAATCTCGTCAGCGGTCGTCATGCGATGACCCGGGGGAATCTTTCTCCCTGTCCAGCTCTTCGAGAAGCGAGCGCAGCTCTGCCCGGATGAAGTCCTTGGTGGCGACATCCTTCATCGCGAGGCGAAGCGCAACAACCTCGCGGGCGAGGTATTCGGTGTCGTTGAGATTGCGTTCGGCCCGCTGGCGGTCCTGCTCGATCTGCACGCGGTCACGGTCGTCCTGACGGTTCTGCGCGAGCAGGATCATGGGAGCGGCATAGCTGGCCTGCAGCGACAGGATGAGGGTCAGCAGCGTGTAGTTGAGGGCGCGGGGGTCGAACTGCAGCTCTGTGGGTGCCCACGTGTTGTAGCCGATCCAAACGAGGCAGAACACGGTCATGCCAACGAGGAAGGCGGGCGTGCCCATTGCTCGAGCGAACGCCTCAGAGAAGCGACCCATCCGGTCGCGGCCCTGACCTCGGCCGAAGCGGGGAACGAACTTTTGCCTTAGCCCTTTGGGGGATTCGAGGTCTGCCTCAGTGCGACGAGCCATTGGCGGGCCTCCTTCCGGGCTGAATTATGGGCTGGGGTCGTGTCTCTACCGCTACGAATGGTGCTGGTGTCGGTTCGTCGTCGTGACTTCGCCAGTCGTCTGGCAGCAGGTAGTCGAGAACATCGTCAATGGTCACCACCCCTACAAGGCGATGGTTGTCGTCGACAACGGGAACGGAAACAAGGTCGTAGGTGGCGAGGATACGCGCGACCTCCGCCGCCGATGCCGAGGCATTGACGGGCTCCAGCTGCTGGTCGAGCAGGGTTCCGAGGCGCTCGCCGGGTGGGTAGCGCAGCATGCGCTGAAAGTGCACCATGCCGAGAAATCGACCGGTCGGAGATTCGTAGGGCGGCAGGGTCACGCAGATGGCTGCACCCAGGGCTGGTGCGAGTTCGTGGCGGCGGATGAGGGCAAGGCCTTCGGCGACCGTTGCGTCGGAAGAGACGATGATCGGCTCGGTCGTCATGAGGCCACCCGCGGTGTCGGGCGCGTAGAGCAGAAGCATTCGCACGTCTTCTGCCTCTTCTGGCTGCATGAGGTCGAGCAGGGCCTCGCCGCGCTCCTCATCGAGCTGGGCGATGAGGTCGGCTGCATCATCCGGCTGCATCTGGTCGAGAACCGTGGCAGCACGGTCATCGTCAAGCTTGTTGAGAATGCCGACCTGCTCGCTCTCGGGCATTTCTTCGAGCACGTCGGCGAGTCGTTCGTCGCTGAGTTCTTCGGCGACCTCGAGCATGCGCTGTTCCGGCAGGTCGAGCAGGGCATTGGCAAGGTCAGCAGGCAGCAGGTCTTCGTAGGTTGCGAGCAGGTGACTGGCCGACTGTGCTTCGCCTGCCGTGACGTTCTCGCGCACATCGTTCCACTTGGCGAACGTCGTCTGACCCTTGGCGAAGGGAGACGCGCTCGTCTTGGGGCGGCGCAAGAACAGCTCGCTGACAGCCCACTCGCCGGGGCCCGTCTCCTCGATGGCAACGTCTTCGATGATGGCGGTGCTGCTGCCGTCGGCGAGGGTGACTTTGCGCCCCAGCATCTCGGCAATCACGCGCACTTCGCCGCCGCGCTGCTCAAAGCGCCTCAGGTTAATGAGGCCGGTCGTGATGATCTGGCCTGATCCGATGCTGGTGATTCTGCCGATGGACAGGAACACGCGCCGTCGCCCGGGAACCTCAACGATGAATCCGACGACGCGGGGCGACTGCGTGCTGCGGTACACAACGAGAACGTCGCGCACCCTACCCACCTTGTCGCCAGCGGGGTCGAAAACAGAGCACCCTGCTAGGCGCGCGACAAAGACTCTGGTGGGGCTCACGGTACAACCCTAGCCTTCTGGTGAAAGAATGAGCCGGTGACCAACCCCAGCTCCTATTCGCGCCGCGCGCAACCCGTGCCGACAATTCCTCACGGAGATATTCTCGGTACCTACGACACCTACCCCGAAGCGCAGGCGGTAGTAGACCGCCTGGCTAAGCGGGAGTTCCCTGTGAATCAGCTGGCCATCGTCGGCAATGACCTCAAGACGGTCGAGCGGGTCACGGGAAAACTCACCTACGGTCGTGCGGCGGGAGCCGGTGCCGCAAGCGGCGCCTGGTTCGGTCTCTTTCTGGGGCTGCTGCTGTTCATGTTTTCTGACAACCCGGCTGCGATTGCATTTGTGGGCGCGGCCTTGCTCATCGGCGCTGGGTTCGGCATGATCTTCGGCATCGTGTCGTATTCGCTCAACCGCAGTCGCCGCGACTTCACCTCGACCCACCAGGTCATCGCATCCAACTATCAGATCGTTGTCCAGCCGGCTGTGGCCCTCCGGGCGCAAGAACTGCTCAGCCGCCCGGAGACAGAGCAGTAGAGGCAGCTATGAGCACGGACGACCGCGAGTACATGCGCAACTACAAGACGGCGAGCCCGGACCTGCTCAAGGCCTATGGGGAGTTCAACGGCGCAGTGTTCGCGGATGAGGGACGGGAGATCCCCAAGAAATACCGTGAGCTCATGGCGGTTGCCGTGGCCGTTTCGATGCAGTGCTCCTATTGCATTGAGGTGCACACCAAGAGCGCTGTGACGGCGGGGGCAACGGAGGCCGAGGTCGCAGAATCCGTGTGGGTGGCCGCAGCGATCGGAACGGGAGCGCCCTTCATGCATGGGCGGCTCGCGTTTAAAGCCGCCGCGCCCCACGAGCACTGAGCGCCGGGCGTGGATCGCATTTTCGATAGTGCCCCGTTGCGTCGCATCGAGGAGCATCCGCTCGCGCCGATGCGCCGTTCGTCGTGGCCGGCCACACTCGCTCCCGTGCGTCAGATTCTCGACGAGGGTTTCGACTTGGCGCCGGTCACCGTGCTGGTCGGCGAGAACGGCGCAGGCAAGTCCACCATCGTGGAGGCGATTGCGGCAGCATTCGGCATGAACCCCGAGGGCGGTTCGACCGCGTCGATGAGCGAGACCCGCAAGACCGAGTCGGATCTCGCCGATCATCTGCAGCTCATTCGGGGCGCCGGGGCGTCGAAGCAGGGTTTTTTCTTACGGGCCGAAACCATGCACGGGTTTTTCACCTATCTAGAGTCGATCGGTGACGAGGGCACCTTTCACGAGCAGAGCCACGGAGAATCGTTTCTCGATCTCGTGGCAGCACGCTCACGGGTACGAGGGCTCTGGGTGCTCGACGAGCCAGAATCCGCCCTCTCCCTCCCCGGCTGCCTCGCCCTCATTGGACTTCTGCGCGACCTTGTGTCCAACGGCTCGCAGGTGCTGCTCTCCACGCACTCGCCCGTGCTGGCCGCCTACCCGGGTGCCAGCCTCTATGAGGTTGGGGAGTGGGGCATCCGATCGAGCGAGTACGACGATCTCGATCTCGTTCGCAATTGGCGCGGGTTTTTGGAGTCGCCGGAGAGGTACCTGCGGTACCTGGACTAATCCGGCTTATCCGCGCCGACTAGAGCGGGTGAGCGGCGAGCCAGGCCTCAACATCGTCCGCCGTGCGCGGGATGTTGATCGATAGGTTCTCGGCACCGTCGGCGGTCACGAGGATGTCGTCCTCGATTCGCACGCCGATCCCGCGGAACTCCTCTGGCACGGTCAGATCGTCCGGCTGAAAATACAGCCCCGGCTCGATCGTGAACACCATTCCCTCTTCGAGAACACCGTCAAGGTAGAGCTCCCGGCGCGCCTGCGCACAGTCGTGCACATCCATCCCCAGGTGGTGACTCGTGCCATGCACCATGTAGCGGCGGTGGTACTGCTTATCGGCCTCGAGCGACTCCGCAGCACTCGTGGGCAGCAAACCCCCCTCGGCTGTTTTCTCGGCGATTACCCGCATCGCTTCGGCATGAATCTCGCGGAACCGGATGCCGGGGCGCACGATTGCGAATGCGGCATCGGCGGCTTCGAGCACGGCCTCATAGACGCGGCGCTGCACTGGGGTGAAGGTGCCGCCGATCGGCAGCGTGCGGGTGATGTCGGCCGTGTAGTAGCTCTCGAGTTCGATTCCGGCGTCGAGCAGAATGAGGTCGCCGGCGGAGACAGGTCCGTCGTTGCGCGTCCAGTGCAGGATGCACGCGTGGGGGCCGGATGCGGCGATCGTGTCGTATCCCACGGTGTTGCCGTCGGCCCTCGCACGCCGGTTGAAGGTGCCCTCGACGAGGCGCTCGCCACGGGGGTGGGCCATGATTTCGGCACGGTCGGCAATGACATCGTCGAAGCCGCGCTGAGTGGCGTCAACCGCCAGACGCATCTGCTCGATCTCGTAGGCGTCTTTGACGAGTCGAATCTCTGAGAGATCCTGCGCGAGAGCGTCGTCACCCGACCGGTCCTCGTCGGCTTCTGGCGGCAGGTCCACGGCGAGCAGCCGACGACCGTCAACCTGGTCGGTGAGGTCACGGTCGGCATCCCGCACGATGAGTGTGTCGACATCGACGGCGTCGAGCACGGCATCAAGTTCGGCGATGCCCTTGGTGGCGAGACCCAAATCTCCGGCAACCTGCACGAGCGAGGGGCGTGCACCAATCCAGAACTCGCCGATCTCTGGGTTCGCATAGAACTCATCGGAGTCGCGGCCGGCGCGCTCCCTAAAGTAAAGCGTCGCGGTATGGCCGTCATCGGTCGGCTCAAGCACGAGGACTGCGCCGGGCTCGCTGGAGGATCCCCACCCCGTGAGGTGGGCAAAAGCGGAGTGGGCGCGGAATGGATAGTCGGTGTCGTTCGAGCGCACCTTGGACGACCCTGCGGGGATAATGAGTCGCTTGCCCGGGTGCAGCCGGGAGATGCGCTCGCGACGAGCGGCGGCGTAGGCAGCCTCCTCGCGGGGTTCGGGCACCGGCTCCGAGCGGGGAGCCCACGACGAGGCGATGTAGTCGCTGAACGTCGACGACTGCGGTGTGGTCGATCTATTAGACGTTGCCCGCGGCTCTGGCTCGGCGGCAACAGAGCTGGCGGTGGCGGGCTTCGGCGAACGAGATGTCTCCATGACATCCATTCTCCCACTGACTTGCTCAGCGGCCCATGGGAGCAGCGGCGGCGATCCTAGGCGCGCGGTTCTAGACGGGCAACGACGGGGCGATGGTCGCTGCCGACTGAATCTGCCTCGGTGACGACCTCGAACTGCGAGACGCGCCATTCATCCGTGCTCATAACGTGGTCGATGGGGGCTCCGAGCTGGGGGAGCAGCGCCGTGGGCCAGGTGCCAACGCCCCCGGCACCGACCGAGGCGGCAGCATCGACGCACTCACCGAGGCGAGCGGAGGAGGCGAGCCTGTCGTCAACATGGGTCGTCGATTCCCACGAACCTAGGCCGGCGAAGTGGTCGATCGTGGCGTTGAAATCGCCCGCCATGATGATGTTGTCGCCCGAGCACATCTCCGACAGCAGGGCAAGATCAGACCGCCAGTTATCCATCTGGCCGGGGATGGGTGCGACCGCGTGCACCGCGATGATCGTGGGGCCAGCACCGTTGACGGGTCGCGCCACCACGGTGGGAAGCACTTCGGTGGTTTTCAGGTCGGCATCAAACTCGTACTCGCCCAGATCTGCGCTGATGAGGAGTGAGGTCGATCGGGCCGGCGAGATGAGGTCGTAGGCGGCTGTCAGCACCCACATCGGGCTACCAGCCTCGCGCATGGCCACGGCGGCTTCGACGGCGTCGACCTCAAGCGTCTCGGGCAGCACGACGATTTTCGCCCCTCGGCTGATGGCGAGGTCTGCGACCTGCTGCGGGTCGGTCGCTGGCCCCAAGGTGTTCCAGGCAAGCACCGTAATGGCGTCATCCGACGGGCCGGGATCGGCGGTCGCCGTGGTTTCTAGTCCGCGAGAAACAAGCACGATGGCGGTGAGGGCCACAAAGGCGAGAGCGAGCACCGCCAAGGATGCGGCCAGCTTGCGAAAGCTCGCAATAAAGACCCCGAGGAGCAACAGTGCGATGGCAGCAGCGGCAACGACGACCGCGGCAGCACCCCGGAGAGAAACGACCTGGGCGACGAATTCGGCGCGCTGAAGTCCAAAAAGTTGGGGCCATCCGGCCACCGCCAAAACAGCGAACGTGGCAAGGATGAGCGCTGCTGAGAGGAGACGGCGGATCATGGCCTTGTCACTGTACTCGGTGGTGCTGAGTCCGCAGCGGAGGCGGGCCCGCAACCGCTCTGCCGCGAATAGAGTGGATCCATGGAGCGCCTCATCGACCTGCACACACACAGCAGTGTCAGCCACGGCACCGAGACCCCGGCACAGCTGATCCGAGCGGCGGTCGCAGCGGGTCTCGACACCATCGCCATAACCGACCACGACTCGACCGCGGGATGGGCCGAGGCGCGCGCAACGGCCCAGGGCACCGGTCTTACGGTCATCCCCGGCATGGAGTTCAGCACTCGGCAGGGGCACCGCTCCGTTCACCTTCTGGCGTACCTGTTCGATCCGACCGACGCCGACATCATCGCCGAGACGGCGCGCATCCGTTCGTCACGGTTGACCCGCGCTGAGAGCATCGTGGCCAATCTTGCCCTCGACTACTCCCTCACCTGGGATGACGTTCTTGCCCACACGCAAACGGGCACGACGGTCGGGCGGCCACATATCGCCGATGCTCTCGTGACTCGTGGCCACGCCGCCACTCGCACGGAGGCGTTCGAGCAGATCCTGCATCCGAGACATGGATACACGATGCCGCACTATGCGCCAGACCCTGTCTCGGCAATCAGGCTCGTGAGAGCGGCCGGGGGAGTGCCCGTTCTTGCTCACCCGGCGACGCTAGGTCGCGACGCGGTGCTCGACCATGCCACCTTCGCGGCAATGGCGGATGCTGGCCTTTTTGGGCTCGAGATCGACCATCGTGAGAACACGGAGGACGGCAAGGTGCGCCTGCGCGAACTGGCTCGCGAGTTTGGGCTCGTTCTCACGGGCTCGAGCGACTATCACGGCCAGGGAAAGCCCAACCGTTTGGCCGAGAACACAACGTCAGTCGAGGTTCTCGAGCGCATCGTCGCCGAAGGTACGGGCGCGCAGCCGTTTCTGCCGTAGCAGTTGGTCGCGCGCGCCCGTATCCGGGTACGTGGCCTAGGCGACGGGAGGCGGGGTGCTTCCCGTGCTAGGGCGGCGGGTGCGGTTGCGTCGACGACGGGCCGGGCCCGTGCCGTCATGCGTTCCGGCGCCCTCGGCCTTGGGTGCGGATTCTGCACCCTCCGTCGCTGCTGAACGGGTGCGGGTGCGGGTGCGATCGGCGCCACCGCGGGGGCCGCCGTCACGGGAGGAACCGTCGTTCTTGGCACCGTCGCGGCCACGGCCGCCTGAGGCGACGGCAGCACGGGGCTCGCGAGCGCGCACCGGCCCGGCTGAGGCAAGACGGCCCTTGGTGCCCTCGGGGATGTCGAGCTCGGCAAAGAGGTGCGGCGATGATGAGTAGGTTTCGGTGGGCTCGGTGATGCCCATCTCGAGCGCGCGGTTGATGAGCGCCCTCTTGTGCAGGTCGTCCCAGTCCACGAACGTGACGGCGATGCCGGTCTTGCCAGCGCGGCCGGTGCGGCCAGCGCGGTGCAGGTAGGTGTCGTGGTCGTCGGGCACCGTGTGGTTGATCACGTGGGTCACGTCGTTGACGTCGATGCCGCGGGCCGCAACATCCGTAGCAATGAGGATGTCCTTCTTGCCGGCCTTGAACGCGGCCATTGCGCGCTCACGCTGCTCCTGGTTGAGGTCACCGTGAACGGCGGCGGCGTTGAAGCCTCGGTCGCCCAGCTCCTCGACGAGCTTGGCGGCGGCACGCTTGGTTCGCGTGAAGATCACGGTCTTGCCCCGGCCCTCGGCCTGCAGGATGCGGGCGATCACCTCGTCCTTGTCGAGCGAGTGAGCGCGGTAGACGACGTGCTTGATGTTCGCCTGCGTCAGGCCCTCGTCGGGGTCCGTCGCGCGGATGTGGATGGGCTTGTTCATGAAGCGACGCGCAAGGGCCACGATCGGGCCGGGCATCGTCGCCGAGAACAGCATCGTGTGGCGGGTGGGGCTCGTCTGAGAGAAGAGCTTCTCGATGTCGGAGAGGAACCCGAGGTCAAGCATCTTGTCGGCCTCGTCGAGAACCATGACCTTGACGTCCTTAAGCGACAGCATCCGCTGGCTCGCGAGGTCCAGGAGGCGCCCGGGGGTTCCTACGATGACCTGTGCGCCGGCCTTGATCTGCTCGACCTGACCCTCGTAGGCCTTGCCGCCGTAGATCGCGGCGACCTGGGTGCCACGGTTCGATGCTGCGAGCGTGAGGTCTTCTGCGACCTGAACGCACAGCTCGCGGGTCGGTACGACGACGAGCGCCTTGACGCCGGGCTCGGGGTTCGGGCCGAGCTCCTGAAGCAGGGGCAGACCGAAGCCGAGCGTTTTGCCGGTTCCTGTCTTGGCCTGGCCGATGATGTCCTGGCCGCCGAGGCCCATGGGGATGGTCTGTTCCTGGATGGGGAAGGGGCTAGTGATGCCCTTCGACGCGAGTGCGTCGACCATGTCCTGTTCGATGCCGAGATCGGCGAATGTCTTGGGTTCTGACGAAGTCTGATCTGAAGTCACGTGTATGTGCCCTGTCCAAAGCGAGTACGCCCGCTTTCACCTGGGGCGTAGAAAACCTCCACCAGAAGCGGGAGGCATTACACCCAGTTTAGGGGCAGACACCCCGCACAGCCCCTGAACGTGAGCGTTGCGGAGCGTCGTCGGCCCTGCGCGGGCTGTTCTCTGCCGCTCCCGGCACTAGTCTGGGTTCGTGTTCTCCCTCTTCGGTCGCGGTCGCAAGCAGATCGTTGCGCCCAAGCTCAAGCCGCGAAATAAAGCCACGCAAACCGTCAACCGGGTCGCCCTCGGCGAACTAACCCCCGACCTCCCGCGTTATCTCGGCCAGGCCGCTTATCTTCAGCTGTCGAACTTCGAGACGATAACCGGTGCGATTGCCGGGTCGCCGACTACTCACGACAAGGTCGCCCTTGCTCGGGTCGCGCGGATCTCGCTCAACAAGCTTGAGGGACTCATTGCCGAGATCGAGCGCGGCGGGGACAAGCCAGAAGACCTTATGGAGCACTTCGCCGCACCGGTGGAGAGGTATCGCAGCACCACCCGCGGCAACGACTGGTACGAGACGGTAGTCACGAGCTACATCACCGCGGGAATGCTCACCGACTTTTTTGCTGCGCTCGCCGAGGGGCTGCCTGCCGCGCCTCGCGACCGCATCGTTACGCTGCTCACCGAGAACGAGCCGAGCCCCATAATCGTCGAGGCGCTTCGCTCCGCAATTGACGCCGAGCCTGCACTGGCCTCTCGGCTTGCCCTCTGGGGGCGCCGTCTCGTGGGTGACACCCTTCTTATGGCGCGATCTTCGCTCGAGGTCCCTGGCGGCACGACCCCAGACGAAGAAAGGCTCGAGCCGATCTTCACGGAGCTTATTGCCGCCCACACGCGCCGAATGGATGTTCTGGGGCTCACGGCGTAGGCATCAGCCGCGTTACCCAGCTCACTTCTCAGCTCACTTTTCACCGACCTCGTCGGCCTTTCTCAGCGGCCATGCCCCAGGATTGACGGATGCTGCGCCGTCACCCTTTGCTGAGCCTCGCCACCCTGGCGTACTTGGCGATTGTGGGCTGGCTCACCCTGGGGCCGCAGCCGCTCGACGGGCGCGCTCGCAGCCTGTTGTGGAACGTCTTGGAGCGCCTGCAGGCCTACGAGTCTCTGCAGTGGATCACCTACGACAGGGTCGAGTTCGCGGCCAATGTGCTCATGTTCATTCCCATCGGCCTGCTCTTTGTTCTTCTTTTCGGTCGCCGCCAATGGTGGTTCGCGATCCTTGTGAGTGTTCTCGTGACGGTGGGCATCGAGTTCGCGCAGCTGTTTCTGAACGACCGGGTCACCGACATCCGCGATCTGATCTCGAACGCCTCAGGGGCGGTAATCGGGGTCGTTCTCGCGCTGCTTCTCACGTGGCCCAAGGAACTAGCGCAGCGGCGCAGCTCCCGCAGACAGAAGGGCGCTGGCGCGAGGGTCTCCGGTCTCGTCTGACCTGCTACGCCATGGCCCTAAACTTGGGGCATGCCTGAGAACGATATGAAGCCCCGCAGCCGCACCGTCACCGACGGAATCGAGGCGATGACCTCCCGCGGCATGCTGCGTGCGGTCGGAATGGGTGACGCCGACTGGGATAAGCCGCAGATCGGTGTTGCCAGCTCGTGGAACGAGATCACCCCCTGCAACCTGAGCCTGAGCCGCCTCGCGCAAGCCGCTAAAGAGGGCGTGCACTCCGGCGGCGGCTACCCGCTGCAGTTCGGCACGATCTCCGTCTCCGACGGAATCTCGATGGGCCACGAGGGCATGCACTTCTCTCTCGTCTCGCGCGAAGTCATTGCCGACTCCGTTGAGACCGTGATGATGGCGGAGCGCCTGGACGGCTCCGTCGTGCTGGCCGGATGCGACAAATCGATCCCCGGCATGCTCATGGCGGCCGCGCGCCTCAACCTCGCTTCAGTGTTTCTCTATGCCGGTTCGATCGCTCCGGGCTGGGTCAAGCTCAGCGACGGCACCGAGAAGGACATCACGATCATCGACTCGTTCGAGGCCGTCGGCGCTGTCAAGGCTGGCAAGATGTCGGCCGCAGACGCCAAGCGCATCGAGTGTGCCTTCGCTCCCGGCGAGGGTGCCTGTGGTGGCATGTACACGGCCAACACCATGGCGAGTGTCGCCGAGGCGCTCGGCATGAGCCTTCCCGGCTCGGCCTCGCCCGCATCCGCCGATCGCCGCCGCGACTACTACGCCCACCGCTCCGGTGAGGCCGTGGTCAACATGCTGCGCCTGGGAATCACGACGGGCGACATCCTCACTAAGAAGGCATTCGAGAACGCCATCGCCGTGGGCATGGCACTGGGCGGATCGACCAACATCATCCTTCACCTGCTCGCAATCGCGAACGAGGCGGGGGTCGACCTGACCCTCGATGACTTCAACCGCATCGGCGACAAGGTTCCCCACATCGGCGACCTCAAGCCGTTCGGCAAGTACGTGATGAACGATGTCGACCGTCACGGCGGGCTCCCCGTTCTTATGAAGGCGCTTCTTGATGCGGGGCTCATGCACGGCGATGCCCTCACCGTCACGGGCAAGACCATGGCAGAGAACCTCGCCGAGATGGATATCGATCCTCTCGACGGCGAGGTTCTGCGCACGCTCGACAACCCCATCCACGCCTCGGGTGGCCTTGCGGTGCTCAAGGGCACGTTCGCGCCCGAGGGTGCTGTCGTCAAGACGGCTGGCTTCGACGCTGCTGTGTTCGAGGGCCCCGCCCGCGTATTCGAGCGTGAGCGCGGAGCCATGGATGCTCTCACCGAGGGTCGAATCAAGGCTGGCGACATCGTCGTTATTCGCTACGAGGGCCCCAAGGGTGGCCCCGGCATGCGCGAGATGCTCGCGATCACCGCGGCGATCAAGGGCGCGGGGCTCGGAAAAGATGTACTACTGTTGACGGACGGACGATTCTCGGGCGGCACAACCGGCCTGTGCATCGGCCACATAGCACCCGAGGCGGTGGACGCAGGTCCAATCGCATTCGTGCGCGATGGTGATCTGATTCGGGTCGATATCGCAGCTCGCTCACTCGACCTACTCGTCGATGAAGCAGAGCTGGAAGCTCGCCGCAACGGCTGGGCTCCACTTCCCCCGCGCTATACCCGTGGCGTTCTCGCGAAGTATTCCAAGCTTGTGCACTCTGCATCAGAGGGCGCAATCACGGGGTAGCCGCGTCACCTCAGCTCTAGGGGCACACCAGTGCCCCGGCCATTCGTGTTCACGATCACAAGGAATTCAGTGATGTCAGCAGACGCACCTCCCATTCCCACCAGCACGTCGAGCATGCCCGAGATCCTCACGGGGTCCGGGGCAGTGCTCCGCTCGCTCGAAAAGCTTGGCATTACCGATGTGTTCGGTCTGCCGGGCGGCGCAATCATGCCGTTCTACGACGAACTCATGTCGTCGAAGACGATCCGTCACATCCTCGTTCGTCACGAACAGGGTGCGGGTCACGCGGCTGAGGGCTATGCCTCGTCGAGCGGAAAGGTCGGAGTCGCCATCGCGACCTCAGGCCCCGGCGCGACAAACCTGGTGACGGCGATCGCCGACGCGTACATGGACTCGGTGCCGATGCTCGCGATCACCGGCCAGGTGTTCTCTACCTCGATGGGAACCGATGCGTTCCAGGAGATCGACATCGTCGGAATCACGATGCCGATCACCAAGCACTCGTTCCTCGTGACCAAGCCAGAAGACATTCCTGGCGTCCTCGCGGCGGCCTACCAGATCGCAACGACCGGCCGCCCCGGCCCCGTTCTTGTCGACATCACCAAGGATGCGCAGCAGGGTCGCGCGCCTTTCGTGTGGCCGACTCAGGTCGACCTGCCCGGCTACCGCCCCGTGGTCAAGGCGCACGGCAAGCAGATCCAGGCGGCAGCCCAGCTGCTCGCCGAGGCCAAGCGCCCCGTGCTCTACGTTGGCGGCGGTGTTGTGCGTGCCGGAGCATCCGAGGTTCTTCTCAAGCTTGCCGAGACCGTCGGCGCACCCGTCGTCACGACGCTTATGGCTCGCGGCGCGTTCCCCGACTCCCACGATCAGCACCTGGGCATGCCCGGGATGCACGGCACAGTTCCTGCCGTTCTCGCTATTCAGGAATCCGACCTTCTGGTGTCGCTCGGAGCTCGCTTCGACGACCGAGTCACGGGCAAGACGAGCGAGTTCGCGCCCCACGCCAAGGTTGTCCATGTCGACATCGACCCAGCGGAGATCTCGAAGATCCGCACGGCCGATGTGCCCATTGTCGGCGATGCCAAGGATGTCATCGCCGATCTGACCGCATCGTTCACCCAGATCGTCGGGGCACACGCGCCCGACCTTTCGGAGTGGTGGACGCGCCTCAACCTTTTGCGGGAGCAGTTCCCGCTCGGGTACGACGAGCCTGAAGATGGCCTGCTCTCGCCGCAGTATGTGATCGAGCGAATCGGCGCGATCACCGGCCCGGAGGGCGTGTACGCCGCCGGAGTTGGCCAGCACCAGATGTGGGCTGCACAGTTCATCAAGTACGAGCGCCCCGGCGCCTGGCTCAACTCGGGCGGTGCCGGCACCATGGGCTACAGCGTGCCTGCGGCCATGGGTGCCAAGGTGGCCAATCCCGACCGCATCGTCTGGTCGATCGACGGTGACGGCTGCTTCCAGATGACCAATCAGGAGCTCGCAACCTGCACGATCAACGAGATTCCGATCAAGGTCGCGGTCATCAACAACTCGTCGCTCGGCATGGTTCGCCAGTGGCAGACGCTGCTGTACGAAGGCCGCCACTCGTTCACCGACCTCAATACGGGGCACGGCACGGCTATGGTTCCCGACTTCGTGAAGCTTGCGGAGGCCTACGGTGCCCTCGCGATTCGCGTCACGAAGAAAGAAGAGGTCGACGCTGCGATCAAGCTCGCTAACGAGACCAACGATCGGCCCGTTGTGATCGACTTCGTGGTGAGCCGTGACTCGATGGTGTGGCCCATGGTGCAGCAGGGTCGCGGCAACTCGGCCATCCAATACGTCCGCGATGCCGCGCCCGCCTGGGAAGAGGAATAAGCAATGAGTCATGTTCTGTCTCTCCTGGTCGAAGACAAGCCCGGTCTGCTCACACGAGTTGCTGGCCTCTTCGCTCGCCGTGGATTCAACATCGAGAGCCTTGCGGTTGGCAAGAGCGAAATCGCTGGCCTCTCGCGCATCACCGTCGTCGTGGACGTCGAGGAGCTGCCCCTTGAGCAGGTTACGAAGCAGCTCAACAAGCTGATCAACGTGATCAAGGTCGTTGAGCTCGACCCAGCGCAGACTGTTCAGCGCGAGCACATGCTCATCAAGGTGCGAGTAGACAACACCACTCGCAGCCAGATCCTCGAAGCGGCAACGCTGTTCCGCGCACGCATCGTCGACGTGTCGACGGATGCCGTGGTGATCGAGGTCACCGGTGACACCGCCAAGACCCAGGCCCTGCTCAAGGTGCTTGAGCCCTATGGCATCAAGGAGATCGCCCAGTCGGGGCTCCTCGCTATCGGGCGCGGGGCTAAGAGCATCACCGAGCGCGTTTTCAAGAACTGACGTGGGTTGCCGGCCGATCGCGGTCGGCGTCTGCCCGCACTGCACACCTCACACAACAAGGAGAAACACAAGTGACTGAGATCTTCTACGACAAGGACGCTGACCTGTCGCTCATCCAGAGCAAGAAGGTAGCCATCATCGGCTACGGCTCGCAGGGCCACGCTCACGCGCAGAACCTGCGCGACTCGGGCGTTGAGGTCGTCATCGCGCTCAAGGAGGGCTCGAAGTCGACTGCTAAGGCTCAGGAGGACGGCTTCGAGGTCAAGTCCGTCGCCGATGCCGCTGAGTGGGCTGACGTGATCATGATCCTCGCCCCCGACCAGTACCAGCGCTCGATCTTCAACGACGAGATCAAAGACAAGCTCACGCCGGGCAAGACCCTTGCCTTCGCTCACGGCTTCAACATCCGCTTCGGTTACATCGAGGTGCCCGAGGGCGTCGACGTCATCCTCGTCGCTCCTAAGGCTCCCGGACACACGGTTCGCCGCGAGTTCGTTGCCGGCCGTGGCATCCCGGACATCATTGCCGTCGAGCGTGACGCTTCTGGCACCGCCTGGGACCTCGCCAAGTCGTACGCCAAGGCCATCGGTGGAACCCGCGCCGGCGTGATCAAGACCACGTTCACCGAGGAGACCGAGACCGACCTGTTCGGTGAGCAGGCTGTTCTCTGTGGCGGCACCTCGCAGCTCGTTCAGTACGGCTTTGGGACCCTCGTCGAGGCTGGCTACCAGCCCGAGATCGCCTACTTCGAGGTTCTTCACGAGCTCAAACTCATCGTCGACCTCATGTGGGAGGGCGGCATCGCCAAGCAGCGCTGGTCCGTCTCCGACACGGCCGAGTACGGCGACTACGTCTCCGGCCCCCGCGTGATCACGCCGGATGTCAAGGAGAACATGAAGGCCGTTCTCGCCGACATCCAGTCCGGCGCGTTCGCAGACCGCTTTATCAAGGACCAGGATGGTGGCGGCACCGAGTTCCTCGGCCTCCGCGAGAAGGGTGCAGCGCACCCCATCGAGGTCACGGGCAAGGAGCTTCGCTCGCTCTTCGCGTGGAAGCAGCAGGACGCCGACTACACGGACGGCTCCGCAGCGCGCTGAGTTCACTAAGCCGCGGGCCGGGTAGGCCCCGTCTCGCCTGATAGAGGGCCGACACTTCACAAGGGTGCCGGCCCTTTATCGTTTCGTAGCGCTCGAAACGCTGCCGAAACATCGAGGCTCCCTCAACGAAACATCGTGTCCCTACTCTGACGAGCACGCGCCAACGGCCGTCCCCTGCGGGCGGCATCTCAGCAGCCGAGGCGCTTCCCGACAGAAAGAGGCCGTCAATGTTCCCTGTCCACGGATTCACCCGCCGCGCAGTAGCGGCAACGGCGGGGGCAGCGACGCTGGCTCTCCTCCTCGGCGCCTGTGCCGGGACGAGCGCCGAGACGCCCTCCGGCGAGGACGGCTCGTTCGGCGACATTGCCATCCAGCTCTCGTGGATCAAGAACGCGGAGTTCGCGGGCGAGTTCTTCGCCGAGGAGCGCGGCTATTTCGCCGATGCAGGGTTCGACTCCGTGGAGCTTGTGCCAGGGCCAGTCTCGACCGAGGCGGCCGTCATCTCGGGCAATGTGATCATGGGGCTCGGCAACGCGATCTCGGCGGGATCCGTCATCGCGGAGGAGGGTGCGCCGATCACGATCATCGGCACGACCTACCAAAAGAACCCGTTCACGATCTTGTCGCTCGAGGACCACGGCAACATCGCAACGGTCGATGACCTCAAGGGCAAGACAATCGGCGTGCAGGCGAGCAACCAGAACCTGTGGGAGGCGTTCCTCGCCCTCAACGACCTCACGCTTGACGACGTCAACACGGTGCCCGTTGAATACGACCCGACCCCGCTGTTCACGGGCGAACTCGACGGATGGTTTGCCTACCTCACGAACGAGGCGCTAGACGCTGAGCTTCAGGGTCTGAAGCCCGTGAACCTGCCGTTTGCCGACAACGGCATGCCGTTTGTTGCCGAGAGCCTCATCGTGAACACCGCAGACATCGAGAACAACCGCGAGCTTCTCAAGGCCCTCCTCGTCGCCGAGATCAAGGGCTGGACCGATGCCATCGCCGAGACGGATGAGGCTGCCCGCCTCGCCGTCGAGGTGTTCGGCAGCGATCTTGGGCTGACGATGGAGAAGGAACTGCTGCAGGCCCAGGTGCAGGCGCGCGACCTGATCGTGAGCGATGAGACCGAGGCCAACGGGCTCTTCACCATCAGCGAGAAGATGCAGGAACTCTGCATTCAGACCCTCGCTGCCGCAGGCATCGAGGTAACCGCTGACCTGCTCTTCGATATGTCTCTGCTCGCCGAGGTTTACGAAGAGAACCCCGAGCTGCTCGACTACGCAAAGTAGGGGCCAGATACATCGTGTCTTCTCAGACAGCCGGTGCCCGGGACGAGGTCTCGGGCACCGGAATACACATCTCGGGCCTCAGCAAGACCTTCGCGATGCGGCGTTCCCGAGTCGTCGCTCTCGCCAATACGACGCTGCAGAGCGAGCAGGGGAGCTTTCTTTCGTTGCTGGGGCCTTCAGGATGCGGCAAGTCCACGATCTTGCGCATCCTGGCCGGCCTCGAGACTCCGACCTCAGGGGTCGCGATGGTCGACGGCAAGAACCCTGCGGAGCTTCGCGCCGGCCACAATCTGGGCATCGCGTTTCAGGATGCTGCGCTTCTGCCGTGGAGGAGCGTCGAGAGCAACATCCGCCTGCCGTTCGAGGTTGCGGGGCTGCCCGTGGATCGCGCCTATGTTTCGGACCTCATCAACCTCGTGGGTCTCACGGGGTTTGAGAAGGCAAAACCGGCGCAGCTCTCTGGGGGCATGAAACAGAGGGTCTCGATCGCCCGCTCCCTGGTTCTCAAGCCCTCCGTTCTGTTGCTCGATGAGCCGTTCGGCGCGCTCGACGACATGACGAGGCAACGCCTCAACATTGAGCTGCTTCGAATCTGGACGGAGAAGCCGGCAACGACGCTCATGGTGACCCACGGCATCTCTGAGGCCATTTTCTTGTCTGACCGGGTGGCCGTGATGTCGGCACGGCCCGGCCGTGTCAAAGAGGTTATCGACGTGGATCTGCCTCGACCCCGCGTTGCCGAGATGATGCGAACACCGGAGTTTCACGCGCTGCACGACCGCGCATCCGAACTGTTGTTCGGCGGCGAATCGACCAGCGCGGCAGAACGCGAACTCGAACCGGTGGGGGAGTAGCGGTGCCGAGGAGCGCGATGCCCGCCTGGCTCTCTGCTGCGCTTGCTGCCGCGGTGATCGTCGGGCTCTGGTGGGTCGGTGCCATCACGGTTTTTGCCGATGCAGGCGTTGGCGACCGAGGAGCTATTCCCACGCCGCTGGGTGTCGTGCAAAAGATCATCGAGGATGGCATCGGCTTCTATCTCACCCACGTGGCAGTGACTCTCGGGGAGGCCGCCCAGGGGTTTGCCTGGGGCACGGCCGTGGCGCTGGCCGTATCGGCTCTCGTGCTCATCTGGCCGCGTCTTGAGGGCGTTGTCACGCAAGTGGCCGTCATCACCTACTGTCTGCCGCTCGTTGCTATCGGCCCGCTCATCTATGTGGTCATCGGCGCTCCCAAGGCAGGAGAAGCATCCGGAACAGCAATCGTGCTTGCCGCGCTCTCGGTGTTCTTTACGACCGTGGTCAACACTCTTCTCGGCCTCAAATCGGCCGATCGCTCGTCGCTGGATGTCGTCGCGGTTTATGGCGGATCGCGGTTCATGCAGCTTCGCAAGGTGAGGTCGGTTGCGAGCCTTCCCGGAATACTGACCGGGCTGCAGATCGCGGTTCCGTCGGCCTTTCTCGGCGCAGTGCTCGGGGAGTGGTTCGGCGGTGTGCAGCGCGGTGTTGGCCCGGCGCTCATCATTGCAGCGCAGTCGACCAACATCGAGAGGACCTGGGCGCTCGTGCTCATCTCGGGGGCCGTCGCGGCGCTCGGGTACATGATTTTTGGCATGATTGCCCGGTTCGTGACGCCGTGGTCCACGGGGCAGGTGGTCGCGGCATGAGCGGCGGAGAGCCCATGGTGCGCCGAGGGGCGGTGCGCGCCGTAGCCGGCAGTCTCGGCAGATCGGCGGCCACGGCACTCATCACCCTGGTGGGCGTGATCGGCGCGTGGTTCGCGATCATCGCGGTGCTCGACATTTCGCCCTTTCTGGCGAAGACGCCACTGGACGTGATCGACTGGTTGTTCGTTCGCGAGGATGCGCCCGAAAATCTGGCGAAGGTGTGGGGGCTGCTGCTGATAACGCTCGCCGACGCGAGCATCGGCTTTAGCGTCGGGCTTCTCGTGGCACTCCTCGTTGCCCTGGCGTTCGCTCTCTCTCGGGGCCTTGAGCAGGCACTCATGCCCATGGCGCTGCTGCTGAGATCCATTCCCCTCGTCGCGCTCGCCCCCATCCTCATGCTCATATTTGGACGCGGCATCACGATGACGGCCGTCATGGGTGCCATCGTTGTGCTGTTCCCCGCCCTCGTGACAATCGCCTTCGGCCTGCGCAGCGCTTCGGCTCAGATCGCCGATGTCATCACGGTCTACGGAGGCACCAGGCTCACGGTGCTGCGCACAGTGGCTCTGCCGAGCTCTATGCCCGCGTTCTTCGCCGCCGTGCGGATCTCTGTGCCTGCCGCCATCACGGGAGCGCTGCTGGCCGAATGGCTGGCAACGGGGCAGGGGCTCGGGTACTCAATCACCACCGCGGTCGCCCAGGTTAAGAATTTTGAGGTCTGGTCTTCTGTCGTGGCCGTGACGCTCGCATCCGTCGTGCTCTATGCGCTCGCGCAACTGGTGGAGAACATCGTTTTGGCGAGGATGGGCTCTGCGGCGATCGGTGACGCTCACCGGCCTTAGGCTCGATAGTGCGCGATGGCCGGAGCGAAGCGGCCCGTCGCGAGAATTCTGCTTGCCGTACCCCCAAGGAACTCCATGTCACAGCACGCCCCTGCCCATTCCCTGCTCGGGCTCCCCAAAGCAGAACTCCACCTACACATCGAGGGCACGTTCGAGCCGGAGCTCGTCTTTGCGCTCGCGGCGCGCAACGGCATTGAGCTGCCCTATGCGAGCGTCGAGGAGCTGAGGCAGAGCTATAGCTTCGACGGCCTCGTGTCGTTTCTCGACCTGTACTACGAGTGCATGGCGGTGCTGCGCACAGAACGGGACTTCTACGAACTGGCGATGGCGTATTACGAGCGCGCGAGCGCTCAGGGCGTGCGGCACACCGAGATCTTCTTTGACCCTCAGGCCCACACGAGCAGGGGCGTTTCGATCGACACGGTCATCGACGGTCTGAGCAGGGCAGCGACGGATGCTCGCAGCAGGCTCGGCATAACGGGTGGGCTCATTATGTGCTTTCTCCGCGATCTGCCCGTCTCGAGCGCTCACGAGACGCTCGAATCGGTGGCGCACCGTGTGGGCGACCTCATCGGTGTCGGCCTCGATTCTGCGGAGGCGGGGTTTCCGCCAAGTCTGTTTGCTGAGGTGTATTCCCGGGCGGCCGAACTTGGCCTCCGTCTTGTCGCTCACGCCGGTGAGGAGGGGCCATCCGACTATGTCTGGGAGGCGCTTCGCCTGCTCAAGGTCGAGCGCATCGACCATGGCGTGCGCAGCCTCGAGGACTCCGATCTCGTGGACTATTTGCGCGAGAACCGCGTCCCGCTCACCGTGTGCCCCCTCTCCAACCTGCGGTTGGGCGGGCACGTTGCGTTCAACGCCCTTCCGGCGCTCATCGAGGCCGGGCTGTTCGTGACCGTGAACTCCGACGACCCCGCGTATTTTGGCGGCTACGTCGGCGACAACTTCACCGAGATTGAGCGGGTCTTCGGGGTCTCTCAGTCGAAGCTCGTGGAGCTGGCCCAGAACTCGGTGGTCGCCTCCTTCGCCTCGGATTCTCGCAAGCAGCAGCTCCTCGCGGAGATCGACGAATGGATCGGCGTCAACCAGAGCAGTCAACTGAGTGCCCGGCGCTAGAGTCAATACATGCACTCCGAAGCCGACGACGAGGCCCTGACCTGGGACGGCGCTGAGCCCGATAACATCGCCGCTCGGCCGGTGGAGACTCCGAGCGAGCCGTCGTCGGAGGCGCCAGCCGCGGCATCCGCTAGCGCCGGGAGCAGCTCCCTCCTGCTTGTTTTCTACGGCATCCTGGGCGGCGTTTACTTGCTCTACGTGGTCGGATGGATCATTGCCGTTAGCCGCGACACCTTCTCTCAGGCGAGCCTTTTCGCCGAGATCATGTACCAGCTCGGTGAGTTCTTGGCCATTGCGTCTCCTTTGATTTGGATGGCCACCGTGTTCGTGCTCACTCGACACAAACGCCCCCTTCTTCGTGTTCTCCTTCTGCTGCTTGGCGCCGTAGTGCTAGTGCCGTGGCCGTTCATTCTGGGAGGTTCAGCGTGAGCGAATCCGCTGGCACAGCATCTGCACCAGCCGTCACCGCCCCCACGCGGCGCTCATGGCCGTCGATCACGGTTGCAATCGTCTTCGCGCTGTTTTATGCGTGGGATTTTTTTGAGGCCATCACCAATATGTTCGGCGTCGTCGAATTGCTGGATGCGCGCAACGAGTTCCTGGCTGATAACGACCTCGCCCCGGTCTCGGTTCCGTGGGCGACCCTGATCGTGAACCTTCTGCTTCCCGCCGCAGCATTCGCCATCGCGTGGTGGATCGGGCGCCGCCGCTCGCTGGGAGTGCAGGCTCTTCTATACCTGACGGGGTTGGCCGTCGTCGCGGCGTTGACGCTCACTCTGACGTCACTTCTGTAGCGTGCTGGGCCCATCTTGGCCCGTCACGTCGGCTGCGAGCGGTGCACTAAACTGACCCTGCCGTGACCTGAATGAGCCTCGGCGACAACCCAACCCTTCGACGAATGGATCATTTCGTGGCAAAGCCGATCGTGCTGATCGCTGAAGAACTTTCGCCCGCAACCGTCGAGGCCCTTGGCCCCGACTTCGACATCCGCTCGGTGGACGGCACTGACCGTCCGGCGCTGCTGTCGGCTCTCGCTGATGCGTCTGCCGTGCTGATCCGATCTGCCACGAAGATGGACGAGGAGGCGATTGCCGCAGGCAAGAAGCTCAAGGTCATCGCTCGCGCAGGAGTCGGGCTCGACAACGTCGACATCAAGGCCGCAACGACGGCTGGCGTCATGGTCGTGAACGCGCCGACCTCCAACGTGATCTCGGCAGCGGAACTCGCGGTGGGCCACATCCTGAGCCTCGCCCGGTTCATCCCCGAGGCGAACCAGTC
>NZ_JBACFR010000148.1:0-17283 GCF_056262345.1 Homoserinimonas sp. | reverse complement strand
CGCGAACGCGAGCGAGCGCAGGCCCGGCGGAGCCGGCACGATGCCGAGGCTCTGGGGGTAGGCAGGATCGGGACGGCCGTCGTCTCCGAGGCCATAGATGACATCGTCCTCGTCAAGCGTGACGCTCACTCGGTCTCCTTTGCGTGCCCCGCCCGCGCGAAAGCCACCTCTAAGCTCACCAGCCCGTCGACCTCAGGTCGATGGGGAGGACTCCCCGAGCAACATTATCGCCCTGCGTGCCCCGCAACGACGAACGGCCCGCCACCGTGAGGTGACGGGCCGTTCGAACGGGATAAAGCTACCTATTAGTTGTAGGTGCCTGGCGTGAAGTCATCCGAGCTGAAGCTGTCGAAATCGACAAAGCTCAGGTCAGCTTCGCTAAACGACGAGTCGTCAGAGAAGATGCGGTTCGGGTAACGCTCCGCCTTCGCCTCTTCCGTCGCCTCTACCGAGACGTTGCGGTAGCGGGGAAGACCCGTACCGGCCGGGATCAGCTTTCCGATGATCACGTTCTCCTTGAGGCCGAGCAGCGGGTCGGACTTGCCGTCCATGGCGGCCTGCGTGAGAACACGCGTGGTCTCCTGGAACGACGCGGCCGACAGCCACGACTCGGTCGCGAGCGACGCCTTGGTGATACCCATAACCTCCTGGCGGGCCGAAGCGGTCTTGCGACCCTCGGTCAGCGCAGCACGGTTGAGAGTGTTGTACTTCGAACGGTCGACAAGCTCGCCCGGCAGGAGTCCGGTGTCGCCGTGGTCGACCACGGTGACCTTGCGGAGCATCTGACGAACGATGACCTCGATGTGCTTGTCGTGAATCGGCACACCCTGCGAGCGGTAAACGCCCTGGACACCATCGACGAGGTGCTGCTGAACGGCGCGAACACCGCGAACCCGCAGAACCTCCTTGGGGTCAATCGCACCGATGTGCAACTGCTGACCAAGCTCAACGTGCTCGCCATCCTCAACGAGGAGGGTTGCACGCTTGAGCACGGGGTACGCGATGGGCTCGTCGCCACTGTCGGGGGTCAGGATCAGCTTGCGGCTGCGGTCCGTGTCCTCGATGGTGATGCGACCAGCGGCCTCGGCGATCGGGGAAGCACCCTTGGGGGTGCGAGCCTCGAAGAGCTCCGTGACGCGCGGCAGACCCTGCGTGATGTCATCAGCGGATGCGACACCACCGGTGTGGAAGGTACGCATCGTGAGCTGCGTTCCGGGCTCACCGATCGACTGAGCCGCGATGATGCCGACGGCCTCTCCGATGTCGACGAGCTTGCCGGTGGCCAGCGAGCGACCGTAGCAAACAGCACATACACCGGCGGCCGACTCACATGTGAGCACCGAGCGCACCTTGGCGTGCGTGATGCCCGCCGCGATGAGGTCAGCGATGAGAACGTCTCCGACGTCGTCACCAGCCTTGGCGATAACCGTTCCCTTGGCGTCGACTGCGTCCTCAGCAAGGCTGCGGGCGTAGAGCGAGTTCTCGACGTTGGGGTCAGCGACGAGAACACCGTTGGCGTCGGGGGCTGCGAGCACAAGCTCGAGACCACGCGACGTGCCACAGTCGTCCTCGCGGATGATGACATCCTGCGAAACGTCGACCAGACGACGGGTCAGGTAACCGGAGTCGGCGGTACGAAGCGCCGTGTCGGCCAGACCCTTACGGGCACCGTGGGTTGCGATGAAGTACTCGGCAACCGAGAGGCCCTCGCGGTAGGACGACAGGATCGGGCGAGGGATAATCTCACCCTTCGGGTTCGACACCAGACCACGCATACCGGCGATCTGACGAACCTGCATCCAGTTACCACGAGCACCAGAGGTGACCATGCGGTTGATGTTGTTGTCAGACGGCATGTTGTCCTGCATCGCCGTGGCGACCTCGGCCGTTGCCTTGTTCCAGATCTCGATGAGCTCCTGGCGACGCTCGGCGTCGGTCGTGAGGCCCTTCTCGAACTGGCTCTGAACCTTTGCAGCCTGCTTCTCGTAGCCTGCAATGATCTCGCGCTTGTTGGGCGGGCTCACGAAGTCAGAGAGAGCAGCGGTAACGCCCGAGCGGGTAGCCCAGTAGTAACCGGCGTCCTTGATGCGGTCGAGCGTTGCCGCGACCTCCACCTTGGGGTAGCGCTCTGCGAGGTCGTTGACGATCGCGGAGAGCTGGCCCTTGTCGGCAAGCGCCTCAACCCAGGGGTAATCGACCGGCAGCGCCTCGTTGAAGAGTGCGCGACCGAGCGAGGTCTCGACCAGCTGGCGTCCACCCTCGAACTTCTCACCGACGAGGCGGATGCGCGCCTTGGCGTTGAGGCTGAGCGACTTCTGGTCGAACGCGAGGATAGCCTCGGCGATCGACGAGAACGCACGGCCTTCGCCCTCTGCACCCTCCACCAGCGTGGTGAGGTGGTGCAGACCGATGATCATGTCCTGTGCGGGCAGGGTCACCGGGCGGCCGTCAGACGGCTTGAGGATGTTGTTCGAGGCGAGCATCAGCACGCGGGCCTCGGCCTGAGCCTCGACCGACAGCGGCAGGTGCACCGCCATCTGGTCACCGTCGAAGTCAGCGTTGAACGCTGCGCACACGAGCGGGTGAAGCTGGATGGCCTTGCCCTCAACGAGCTGGGGCTCAAACGCCTGGATGCCCAGACGGTGAAGCGTAGGTGCGCGGTTCAGCAGAACGGGGCGCTCGCGGATGATCTCCTCGAGCACATCCCACACCTGCGGGCGTGAACGCTCAACCATGCGCTTGGCGCTCTTGATGTTCTGCGCGTGGCTCAGGTCGATAAGACGCTTGATCACGAACGGCTTGAACAGCTCGAGAGCCATCTGCTTGGGCAGACCACACTGGTGCAGCTTGAGCTGCGGGCCGACGATGATGACCGAACGGCCAGAGTAGTCAACGCGCTTGCCCAGGAGGTTCTGGCGGAATCGACCCTGCTTACCCTTCAGCATGTCGCTGAGGGACTTGAGGGCGCGGTTGCCGGTACCCGTCACCGGGCGACCACGACGACCGTTGTCGAACAGTGCGTCGACGGCCTCCTGCAGCATCCGCTTCTCGTTGTTGACGATGATCTCGGGGGCACCGAGGTCAAGCAGACGACGAAGACGGTTGTTGCGGTTGATCACACGGCGGTACAGGTCGTTGAGGTCAGACGTTGCGAAACGTCCACCGTCGAGCTGCACCATCGGGCGAAGCTCCGGCGGGATAACCGGAACAACCTCGAGCACCATTGCGGCCGGCGAGTTGCCGGTCTGCAGGAACGAGTTGACAACCTTGAGCCGCTTGATGGCGCGGATCTTCTTCTGACCCTTGCCGTTGGCGATCTGGTCGTGCAGCTCGTCGCTCTCGGCCTGAAGGTCGAACGAGAGGAGACGCTTCTGGATGGCCTCGGCGCCCATGAAGGCCTCGAAGTAGATTCCGAAACGGTCCTGGAGCTCGTGGAAGACGCTGTCTTCAGGCTTGAGGTCGCCAACCTTGAGGGTGCGGAAGTCTTCCCACACGCGCTCAAGCTGAGCGATCTGCTCGTCGAAGGCCTTGCGGGTCTGCGACATCTCCTTCTCGGCGCCATCCTTCGTGCGGCGCTTCTGATCTGCCTTTGCACCCTCTTCTTCAAGAGCGGCAAGGTCAGTCTCGAGCTTGGCAAGACGGTCAGCGATCTTGGAGTCGCGCTGCTTCTCGAGCTCAGCGATCTCCAGACGGATCTCGTTCTCAAGACCGGGCATGTCGTCGTGACGGCCCTGCTCGTCGACCGAAATCACCATGTATGCGGCGAAGTAGATGACCTTTTCGAGGTCCTTCGGCGCCATGTCGAGCAGGTAGCCGAGGCGGCTAGGAACACCCTTGAAGTACCAGATGTGGGTGACGGGGGCGGCGAGTTCGATGTGGCCCATGCGCTCACGGCGCACAGACGACTTCGTGACCTCTACGCCACAGCGCTCACAAACGATGCCCTTGAAGCGCACACGCTTGTACTTGCCACAGGAGCACTCCCAGTCACGGCTCGGGCCGAAGATCTGCTCTCCGAAGAGGCCATCCTTCTCGGGCTTGAGCGTGCGGTAGTTGATCGTCTCAGGCTTCTTCACCTCACCGTGCGACCAGCGACGGATGTCGTCTGCGGTCGCGAGGCCAATACGAAGCTCATCGAACGTGGTTACGTCGAGCAATTTTTCTCCTTGGAAATGAAACTAAGTTGTCGTCTTGGCCTGGGACTAGATCTCGTCGATTGACGAGTTCTCGAACCGGGAGGAAATGTTGATGCCGAGCTCTTCAGCAGCACGGAAGACCTCGTCATCCGTGTCCTTGAGACTTACGGCTGTACCGTCGGCCGAGAGCACCTCGACGTTCAGGCAAAGCGACTGCATTTCCTTGATGAGCACCTTGAAGGACTCGGGGATGCCGGGCTCCTGGATGTTCTCACCCTTGACGATCGCCTCGTACACCTTGACGCGACCGAGAATGTCGTCCGACTTGATGGTGAGGAGCTCCTGGAGCGCGTAAGCGGCTCCATAGGCCTCGAGGGCCCACACCTCCATCTCGCCGAAACGCTGTCCACCGAACTGCGCCTTACCACCGAGCGGCTGCTGGGTGATCATCGAGTACGGGCCGGTCGAGCGAGCGTGGATCTTGTCGTCGACGAGGTGGTGCAGCTTGAGGATGTACATGTAGCCAACCGAGATCGGCTCCGGGTACGGCTCGCCGGAGCGGCCATCGAAGAGCTGCGCCTTGCCGGAGGAGCCGATGAGGCGATCTCCGTCGCGGGTGGGGAGCGTGGACTCGAGCAGACCCTCGATCTCGGTCTCGAGCGCACCGTCAAACACGGGGGTCGCAACCTTGGTGTTCGGCGCTGCACTGTAGGCCTCGGTCGGGAGAGCTGCGGCCCACTTGGGCTTGCCCTCGATCTCCCAGCCCTGCTTGGCGATCCATCCGAGGTGGATCTCGAGCACCTGGCCGAAGTTCATTCGACCGGGCACGCCCAGCGGGTTCAGGATGATGTCTACCGGCGTGCCGTCCGCGAGGAACGGCATGTCCTCGACGGGCAGGATGCGGGAGATAACACCCTTGTTGCCGTGACGGCCAGCGAGCTTGTCACCAGCGGTGATCTTGCGCTTCTGGGCGATGTAGACGACAACGCGCTGGTTGACACCAGAGCCGAGCTCGTCGTCGCCATCCTGTGCGTCGAAGACCTTGACACCGATGATGGTGCCCTCTTCGCCGTGGGGAACCTTGAGCGACGTGTCGCGAACCTCGCGGCTCTTCTCGTTGAAGATTGCGCGAAGCAGGCGCTCCTCGGCGCTGAGCTCGGTCTCACCCTTAGGCGTGACCTTGCCAACGAGGATGTCGCCGGGGCGAACCTCTGCACCGATGCGGATGATGCCGCGCTCGTCAAGGTCGGCCATGAGCTCGGGGCTCACGTTGGGGAGGTCACGGGTGATCTCCTCCTTGCCGAGCTTGGTGTCGCGGGCGTCGACCTCGTACTCCTCGATGTGAATCGAGCTGAGCACGTCGTCCTTGACCAGGTTCTGGCTCAGGATGATCGCGTCTTCGTAGTTGTAGCCCTCCCACGGCATGAACGCTACGAGGAGGTTCTTGCCGAGCGCGAGCTCACCGTTCTCCGTCGCGGGGCCATCAGCGATGACCTCGCCAACCTCGATGCGGTCGCCAGCGTTGACGATCACGCGGTGGTTGTAGCTCGTGCCCTGGTTGGAGCGGTCGAACTTGCGGAGGTAGTAGTCCTGGGTTCCACCCTCATCGAGCTGAACCGTGACGACGTCTGCCGATACCTCGGAGACGACACCAGCCTTCGTGGCGGTGACAACGTCGCCGGCGTCGATGGCTGCGTAGCCCTCCATACCGGTACCAACGACAGGCGACTCGCTGCGAAGCAGCGGAACAGCCTGACGCTGCATGTTGGCACCCATGAGGGCGCGGTTCGCGTCGTCGTGCTCAAGGAAGGGGATCAGCGAGGTCGCGACCGACACCATCTGGCGCGGCGAAACATCCATGTAGCCGATCTCGTCGACGGGGACGAGGTCAACTTCGCCGTCCTTCTTACGAGCAAGAACGCGAGGGTCAGCGAAGCGAGCATCCGACGTCAGAGGCGCGTTTGCCTGTGCGACGACGTACTCGTCTTCTTCGCTAGCGGTGAGGTAGTCGATCGTCTCGGTGACCACGCCGTCGACAACGCGACGGTACGGGGTCTCGATGAAACCGAACGAGTTGATGCGGGCGAACGATGCCAGCGAGCCGATCAGACCAATGTTGGGGCCTTCAGGGGTCTCAATGGGGCACATACGGCCGTAGTGCGACGGGTGAACGTCACGCACCTCGACACCGGCGCGCTCACGGCTCAGACCACCAGGGCCCAGCGCCGAGAGACGACGCTTGTGGGTCAGACCCGCGAGCGGGTTGTTCTGGTCCATGAACTGCGAGAGCTGCGAGGTTCCGAAGAACTCCTTGATCGCGGCGACGACGGGGCGCACGTTGATCAGGGTCTGCGGCGTGATGGCCTCGATGTCCTGCGTGGTCATGCGCTCGCGAACGACGCGCTCCATGCGGGAAAGACCGGTGCGAACCTGGTTCTGGATGAGCTCGCCGACGGCGCGGATACGACGGTTACCGAAGTGGTCGATGTCGTCGATGTCGAGACGGATGTCGACCTTCTTGCCATCGCGGATGCCCGGGAGCGTCTTCTGCTCGTCGTGCAGAGCCACGAGGTACTTGATGGTCGCAATGATGTCTTCGCGGGTCAGGACCGACGACGACAGGGGCGCCTCGATGCCCAGCTTGCGGTTGATCTTGTAGCGACCAACCTTGGCGAGGTCATAACGCTTGGGGTTGAAGTAGAAGTTGTCGAGCAGCGCACGCGCGGCCTCGGCAGCAACCTGCTCGCCCGGGCGGAGCTTGCGGTAGATGTCCTTGAGGGCTTCTTCCTTGGTAAGGATGTTGTCCTTCTCAAGGGTTGCCTCGATCGACGCGAAGCCCTTGAACTCAGCGAGGATCTCTTCGCTGGTCATGCCGAGGGCCTTCATGAAGACCGTGACGGACTGCTTGCGCTTGCGGTCGATGCGAACGCCGACCTGGTCGCGCTTGTCGATCTCGAACTCGAGCCATGCACCACGGCTCGGGATGATGCGAGCGGAGTAGATGTCCTTGTCGGAGGTCTTCTCCTGGGCGCTGTCGAAGTAGACGCCGGGGCTGCGGACGAGCTGCGAAACGACGACACGCTCGGTGCCGTTGATAACGAAGGTGCCCTTGGGGGTCATGAGCGGGAAGTCGCCCATGAAGACCGTCTGAGTCTTGATCTCACCCGTGAGGTGGTTCATGAACTCGGCCTCGACATAGAGAGGAGCGGAGTAGGTCTTGCCCTTCTCCTTGCACTCGTCGATCGAGTACTTCTTCTCTTCGAGGAAGGGGTTGGTGAACGAGAGCTGCATCGTCTCGCCGAGGTCCTCGATCGGGGAGATCTCTTCGAAGATCTCCTCGAGGCCGGTCAGCGACGGCAGGTCTTCGCGGCCGGACGCCTTAGCGTCAGCGGCGCGTGCCTTCCACGCGTCGTTGCCGACGAGCCAGTCGAAGCTTTCGGTCTGCAGAGCGAGCAGATCGGGGACCGTCAGGTTGTCCGAGATCTTGGCGAAGGAAAGCCGAGAATGGTCGCGACCGTTCTTCGGGTTTCCCTTCTGTGATGAGTTCGTGGTGGATGCGTTGCGCGCAGCAGCCAAGGAAATAACCTCCGTGACCCCAATGGGTCAATACAGTCGGGCGATGCCAGTCGGTGTGAGCTTGTCGATACGGATTGTTCGTGAAGCACCCGCCAGAACCTACATTTGGGTTATCGGGACCGGAGTCCGGATACGCATAGGCCGACCGCAATATGAAGGCAGAGCAATTCTGGGAGCGCAAAGGTCAACTATAGTTTGCGATCCTGCAAACTGTCCAGTCGATTCTTGACCAATTTCGGGAATTCCGCTATAAACGCGCGAACCGCCACATCCGACACCCCAGAACGCATGGGAAGATGCCCCTATGTCTGGCACCGAGCATCCGTCTACCGTTCTTTCTCTCAGCGGATTCAAAGCCACGATCGAGCCGGAACGCTGGTTCGAAGGCAGTTACACGCTCGTGGTGGACGGCACTCCGCAGTCGAATGTTCACCTCGACGACCCCACCAAGCTGTTCTTCGAATACGTGCAGCGCATCGGTCTTGTGATCGACCAGCTGCCGGAGGGCCCGATCACCGCGGTGCACCTCGGCGCCGGCGCCATGACGCTGCCCCGCTATGTGGAGGCGACTCGCCCCGGCTCTCGCCAGCAGGTCGTCGAGCTGGAGAGCGACCTGGTCGCGTTTGTTCGCGAACACCTTCCCCTGCCCAAGGGAGCATCGATCCGGGTGCGCCACGGGGATGCCCGCGCCGTGCTCGAGAAGCTGCCGACGGGCCTGCGGGGCTCCGTCGATCTCGTGATCGTGGATGTCTTCGGGGGCGCCCGCATCCCCGCCCATGTCACGAGCGTGGAGTTCTATCGGTCGGTCGTGGAGCTGCTCGCACCGGGCGGCATCGTCGCAGTGAACATCGCCGACGGCCCCGGACTCGCCTTTGCTCGCGGCCAGGCCGCCACCCTGATGACCGCGACGGGCCACGTCGCCGCCCTCGCAGAAACCCAGATCCTGAAGGGCCGCCGCTTTGGCAACGTCGTGCTCGTCGGCTCGGCCACCCCACTGCCGCTCGAATGGATGCCCCGGCTGCTCGCGGGCGGACCGCATCCGGCCAAAGTCATCGACGGTCGCGAGCTCACCGACTGGATCGCGGGAGCCCCCGTCGTCACCGATACGACAGCGATTCCTTCGCCCCCGCCGTCGAAAAACATCTTCCAGACGGGCAAATAAGCCGACCACATAAGCACTAGGAGGCCAGGATGTCTCGGCGCAGCACACGCACTGGCAGGGCGGTATGCGCCCTGGCGCTGACGGCAACCCTCGCTCTCACGCTTGCTCTCACCGGCTGCATGCCCTCTGCGCCGCGGTCGACACCCGCACCGACAACCCCGGCGAGCGCCGCGCCCACGCCGACGCCGGGGCTCACTGGCCCCGTCGAACCGGGCGGTGCCGTCGGAGTGCTCGCCGAGGGCCTCGCCGCGCCATGGTCTGTAGTCCGGCTCACGGAAGATCAGCTGCCGGGAGCATCCGCCCTCATCAGCGAGCGCGACACCGCAATCGTCAAGGAACTCACGGCAGGGGGCACCCTCCGCGACGCCGGAACCGTGCCCGGGGTGGCTTCGGGCGGAGAAGGCGGGCTGCTCGGCCTCGCGGTTCTGCGGCAGGGAACCGATGTGTGGCTGTATTGCTACCTGACCGCGGCATCCGATAACCGCATTGTGCGGATGCCCCTGGTCGGCACGGCTGGCGCGCTCTCGCTCGGCGAGGCGGAGGACGTGCTCACCGGCATCCCCCGCGCCGGCAACCACAACGGCGGGCGCCTCGCCTTTGGCCCCGACGGCATGCTCTACGCCACGACGGGTGACGCCGGCCGTGGCACCGCCGCTCAGGATCTCGATTCGCTGGCCGGCAAGATTCTGCGGATGACTCCGGACGGGTCGGCGCCCGGCGACAACCCGTTCCCCGGATCCCTCGTCTACACGCTCGGGCATCGCAACCCCCAGGGCATCGCGTGGGCCGAAGACGGAACGCTCTATGCGTCGGAGTTCGGGCAGAACACGTGGGACGAGCTCAACATCATCACGCCAGGGGGCAACTATGGCTGGCCCGACGCCGAAGGCATCACCAACACCGAACGCTACCTCGACCCCATTCAGCAGTGGGCGACAGCCGACGCCAGCCCTAGCGGCCTCGCCGCCGTCGCCGACACGCTCTTCATGGCCGCGTTGCGTGGCGAACGCCTCTGGGGCATTGGGGTGGGCGACGACTCCGCGGAGGCTGCACCCTATTTCGCGGGCGAATACGGGCGACTGCGGGATGCAATTGCCGGGCCGGGCGACACACTCTGGGTGCTCACCAACAACACCGACGGCCGAGGCAACCCCCAACCGGGGGACGACAAGCTGTTGCAGATCCCGCTCCAACGGCGATAGCCGGGTTAGCCTGTACGGGAGAACCGATCGGGGCACCACGTGAGCATCATCCTGGGTTATGACCCAACCACCCTTCGCGAGAAGGTCGACATGCAGGCAGCCGGGGCGCGGCTTGAAGACCTCGGCAACCTGCGCAGCTCTGACGCGCTCAACGAGAAGGTCGCACTGCTGCGACTCGTTGGCCGTCTCGACGAAGCCTGGGACATGGCGAACCTGGCGCTCCGTCAGGCCCGCTTCTCGGCCGACCGCGAAGAGATCTGCCTCGCACGAATCCGCCGGGCTATGGTGCAGCGCGACCTCGGCAAACCCGAGACCGCACTTATCGATCTAACCTCGTGCGTCGATGAGGCACGCTCCCACGAATGGGCCGTCGCCGAGGCCCTCGCCCTGCTTGAGCGGGGAAAACTGCAGTTCGGACTCGGCGAGTACAAGGCCGCGCTGATCGACTTTCGCGCCGCCGTGACCATCCGCGTTCGCATCGGAGCCAGTGCATCCGACATCGATAACGCGATGATGGCCACCGCCATTGCCGAGTCGTTTGTCGACGAGCTGTAACACCCCGCCCCTCAGACCCTCGCGGTCAGCGGCAGCGGTTTAGGCTCGAAGCATGGCTGATCTGGCTCGGGTGCGCGTGTGGGCGAACGCCCTCATTGCGCTCCACCTCGACGCTGCGTGGACATTCGGCTTCGACAACGCCAAAACCCGTGCTGGCCTGTGCAATTACACGCACAAGCGCATCACGGTGTCGAAGTACCTGGCGGAGCGCTTCGACGACGACGAGATCCACCAGATCCTGCTGCACGAGGTCGCCCACGCGATGGCCGGGCCTCGGGCCGGCCACGGGCCCACGTGGAAGGCAACGGCGGCAGATCTCGGTTATGTCGGCGGCAGAACGCACGACGGAGAAGTCGCCAAGGAGCTGGCGCCCTGGGTGGGCACCTGCCCGTCCGGCCACGCGCACTACCGCTACCGCAAGCCGACCCGGCCGCTCGCATGCGGCAAATGCGCTCGCGGATTCGACCCCCGCAACGCCATCACCTGGCAGAAGCAGACCCCAGCCCCGACTCGTCGGCGCTAGTTCGCGCCCGCCCTAACTCTTGTCTCTCGTGTCTCGCTTGTCGGCGAAATCAATGAGCACGGGCACCTCGGTTGTCGGCGTGAGGTCGATCTGCACCCCGCCCAGTTGCCGCGACGTGACCGTTGCGCCCAGCAGGTGCTTGGTGGCGCGGCGAAGACCGAAATAGGCGGCGGATGCTGCCGCAGCCTCAGGCGAGCAGTGGTCGAGACCGACGGCCGTGAGGGCATCGATGACGGCCCCGGCCCCCAGCTGATCCTCTACCGCGAACCGCAGCGAGCCGTCAGGGCGATGCTCTCCAGCGGCAACGACCGCGATGCGAAAGCGGTCGCCACGCTCCTCTTGTTTGGCGAGCATCCACTCGGCAACGGCCGCAGCGTTGGCAATGCCGCCAGCGACAACCACGGCATCCGTCTCGACTGACGGCACCTGCGGGGTGCCGAGCTCATCGACCCACACGATCGCGTCGGAGCCTGCGAGCGCCTCAGCGCCGGCAATGCCCCAGTCGAATCGCACCTGATAGAAGGACTGCGTGTGGGGAGAATCGGGAGAAGTCACCCCGAGATCGTACCGAGACGGGCGAACCTGTTACGGCGTGCTTTACAGATTCTCGAGACGGTTGACCACGTCGGCGAGCACATTCTTCCAGTGCCCCAACATCATCGAGCGCTCTTCACGGTCGGCGAGGCCATCGTGGTTGATGCTCACGACAATGTGACCGTCGGCCTGCTTGACCGCAACCGTGAGGGTGGTGTTATGAGGCCAATCGGCGGGACGCCACGTGAGCTTGACCTTCTCGTTCTCGGCATAGCGGTGGATGACTCCACGCACGCCGTCTTCTGTCTCGTAGGTGTCGTTCTGCTTCGTGGGCAGCTCGGTCTCACCCAGCCACAGAGGCAGGCCAGGCCCGACCAAAAATGCCCATGCCGCATCCAGCGGAACCGCGACCGACTGGCGCACCCCAACGTCGAATGAGTCGCCCCGGTTGCGCCCGGTCTTGTAAGTCTTTGATGCCGCCATACCCCCAAGGCTACGGGAGCGTAGCTGCCATTCAGACCGAAAAGCGATGCGGGATGCTAGGCTGGCACCACTTGCGAACGCGTTTCACGTGTTCCCTGCGTCGTAGAACGCATCACTCACCGTACTTAAACGGTTGACATTCTTCTCACGGCGAACGGATGTGGCCATCGCCACCTTCGCCCAACCCTTCCGGGTTTCTACGGCGCTGCGCGCCCTTGTGCCCAGGGACTGCAAAGAAAGAACCACCTTGACTGAAACCACATTCGGCGCGCTTGGCGTGCCGTCGGCCCTCGTCTCCGTGCTTGAAGCAAACGGCAAGACGACCGCCTTCCCCATCCAGGTCGACACCCTGCCGGATACCCTCAACGGCCGTGACGTTCTCGGCCGCGGCAAGACCGGCTCTGGCAAGACCCTCGCCTTCTCCATTCCCATGGTTGCCCGCCTCGGCGGCGCCCTCGCCGGTGGCAAGCGTCGCAGCGGCCGCCCACTCGGCCTCGTACTTGCCCCCACCCGCGAGCTCGCAACCCAGATCACCAATGTGATCGAGCCGCTCGCCGATGCTTATGGCCTCAAGGTCACCACGATCTTCGGTGGCGTCTCGCAGCAGCGCCAGGTTGCCGCACTCAAGGCCGGTGTCGACATCGTCGTCGCCTGCCCCGGCCGCCTCGAAGACCTCATGAAGCAGGGCTTCGCAACCCTCGACGCCATCGAGATCACCGTGCTCGACGAGGCCGACCACATGGCCGACCTCGGCTTCTTGCCCGTCGTGACCCGCATCCTCGACAAGACGCCCCAGAACGGCCAGCGCCTGCTCTTTAGCGCCACGCTCGACAACGGCGTTGACAAGCTGGTCAAGCGGTTCTTGCACAACGAGGTTCTGCATTCCGTCGACGAGGCCACCTCGCACGTCGCCGACATGACTCACCACCTCTTCGAGGTCGACGGCGTCGACGCCAAGAAGGTTCTCATTGAGAAGCTCGCGTCGGGCACCGGCCGCCGCATCCTCTTTATGCGCACCAAGCACCACGCCAAGAAGCTTGCCAAGCAGCTGACCGAGTCGGGCATCCCCGCAGTGGATCTGCACGGAAACCTCTCGCAGCCGCAGCGCGACCGCAACCTTGCCGCGTTCAGCGAAGGAACCGCCAAGGTTCTGGTCGCAACGGATGTCGCAGCCCGCGGCGTGCACGTCGACAACATCGAGCTCGTGATCCACGTTGACCCGCCCGCCGAGCACAAGGCATACCTGCACCGCAGTGGCCGCACGGCACGCGCTGGCTCGACTGGCGACGTTGTGACCCTGATGCTGCCGACGCAGAAGAAGGACACCCTGGCGCTTCTGCGCAAGGCCGCCATCGACGTTCAGCCCGAGCGCGTGACGGCAGACTCCGCATCGGTTAACGCCCTTGTCGGCCAGGTCGCCGCCTATGTGAAGCCGTCCCCCAAGCAGGAGCAGCCTCGCGGCGGCGGCAGCTCGCAGGGCGCAAACGCCCAGCGTAAGCGCGCTGCGCGGGACGGAGCCGGTTCAGGCCAGCCCCGCCGCGACCGCTCGGGACGCCCCGCGTCTGCCACCGGAAGCGACTCGACCCGCTCGGGCCGCCCCGCCGCATCCTCGGATTCTGCCCGCAGCGGGCAGGCCCGTCGCGGAGCATCACAGGGCGGACAGGGCTCTCACGCCCCCCGCACCCGCCAGGGCGGAACCACCAGCTACAGCACGTCATCGCCGGGGGCAGCCGCTCCCGCTGGCGGCCAGCGCCGCGCCGGACGTCGCGCGCAGGGCTAAGTAGCCCGCTTCGCCGCTCCACTTCACTGAGGGGCGTCATATTCACTGAGGGGCGTCATATTTGGCTTCCGGAGCATCCGGAACCCGAATATGGCGCCCCTCAGCGTCGTTGGGGGACGGGGAAGGGAGAGCGCCCGCCGGCGTGTGGCCTCGGATGACAGTTTGCTGTCACTTCGCCGGTGCTCGATTTCGCATCGAGGCGGAGTCGACTTAGGCTCGACACATGAGCACCAGTGACGTTGCCGAAGTCCTTATCCGCCCCATCCGTGACAGCGATGTCGAAGACCTTGGCCGAGTCCATGCCCAGTGTTGGCACGAGACCTATGACCAGTTGATCAGCAAGGCCTCGCTCGAAAACCTCTCCCCCCGACGCATGGCTGAACTGTGGTCACGCATGGCCACCCGCGGCGAGGAATACAACCAGTTCGCCGCTCTGCTCGATGGCGAAATCGTGGGGTTCGTTGGTTCAGGCCCCGCCCGCGACGAGAACCCGCCCCGGGACCGCGAGCTGTACTTCATCTACCTGCTCGCCCAGTATCAGGGCACCGGCATCGGGCAGAAGCTGTTTGACGCGGCCTGCGGCGACCTCCCCGGATACCTGTGGGTGGCCAAAGACAGCCCGCGGGCGCACCGGTTCTACGAGCGCAACGGCATGGTGCTTGACGGCGCAGAAGAGGTCCACCCGTTTTTGGGTGAAGACCTCGTTGAGGTTCGCTACGTTCGCTAGGGATGCTCGGAGCGGCAGCCTAGGCCGGGAGCACTCCCACCGAGGCAAGGGCCTGGCGCAGCAGCAGACCGCGGCCGCCGTCCATCTCTAGCCCAACCGTGGCGCTTGCCGCCTCCTCCGGAGACATCCAGGTGATCTCGAGCGCATCTTGCCGCGGCTCGCAGGTTCCTGTGACCGGAACAACATAGGCGAGCGACACGGCGTGCTGGCGGTCGTCGGTGAACGGGCTGATGCCGGGCATAGGAAAGTACTCGGCCACCGAGAACGGCACGGGGCTCGCCGGCAACTGGGGAAAGGCCATTGGCCCGAGGTCCTTCTCTAGGTGGCGGAACAACGCCTCCCTCACCGTCTCGCCGTACATGACCCGGCCCGAGACGATAGTGCGGCCCATTTCTCCCGTGACGGATGCCCGCAGCAGCACCCCGACCTCGCTGACCAGCCCCAGCGGGTCGAGCCGCACCGGGACCGCCTCCACATAGAGAATGGGCATGCGCCGGCGAATCTCGAGAAGCTCGACATCGGAGAGCCACGCGTTGCCGGGATCGGGGGTTCCAGTTGCGCTCATGCTTCATAGTCTTGCACCAGAGAGCTGCACCCCCGGTAAGAACGAACCCGCAACACGACTGTCAGGCGTCTGAGACAGGATGGATGGATGCGCGACCCCCTTGACCTATTCAGCCCCGTGACACGGGAATGGTTTAAGGGCGCATTCGCCGCACCAACCGCCGTGCAGGCGGGGGCGTGGGAGGCGATTGCTGGCGGAAAGCATGCCCTCGTCGTGGCGCCGACGGGTTCGGGAAAGACCCTCGCGGCTTTTCTTTGGGCGATCGACAACCTCGCGGCGGCGGTGACCGACGGCCCCGGTCCCGCGAACGCTGCAGGTTCGGCAAAACCTGCCACTGGCACGCAGCCCCCTGGCACTCGCGTTCTGTATATATCGCCGCTCAAGGCGCTCGGAGTCGACGTCGAACGCAATCTGCGCTCCCCCCTCGTGGGAATAACGCAGACTGCAGCCCGCCGCGGCGAAACGACGCCGCAGGTGCGCGTGGGGGTGCGGTCGGGCGACACCACACCGGCAGAACGGCGGATGCTGCAGAAGACACCGCCGGACATTCTCATCACGACTCCCGAGTCCCTGTACTTGATGCTCACGTCGGCCGCGCGAGAGACCCTGCGCACGGTCGAAACGGTGATCATCGACGAGATCCACGCGGTCGCCTCGACCAAGCGAGGTGCGCACCTCGCGGTCTCGCTTGAGCGGCTCGACCTTCTGCTCGACCGGCCAGCCCAGCGGGTAGGGCTTTCGGCGACGGTTCGCCCGCTTGACGAGGTTGCCCGTTTCTTGGGAGGCGCAGCGGCCACCACGATCGTGGCTCCCCCCGCCGAAAAGACCTTTGACCTGAGTGTGAGCGTGCCGGTTGAGGATATGACGGAGCTGGGCACCGTCGCCCCGCAGGAAGGCTCGGCAGCAGCATCCGCCGCTCAGGGCTCCATCTGGCCGCACGTCGAAGAGGAGATCGTCGATCGCATTCTGGAGCACCGATCGACGATCGTGTTCGCCAACTCTCGGCGGCTGGCCGAGCGGCTGACCGCGCGGTTCAACGAGATCAATGAGGAGCGGATGCGGCTCGGCGACGCCCCCGACCCCGCGGCCCGCCCACCCGCCCAGCTGATGGGGGCATCCGGATCCACCTCGGGCGCGGAGCCGCTGCTGGCGATGGCCCACCACGGCTCCGTCTCCAAAGAGCGGAGGGCGATGATCGAGGACGATCTCAAATCCGGTCGCCTACGCTGCGTTGTTGCCACGTCGTCGCTCGAGCTCGGCATCGACATGGGCGCCGTCGATCTTGTAATTCAGGTCGAGTCGCCGCCCTCGGTGGCGAGCGGACTGCAGCGCATTGGCCGGGCCGGTCACAACGTCGGCGACATCAGCAAGGGCATCCTCTTTCCCAAGCATCGCGCCGACCTGCTGCACACCACCGTGGCGACCGAGCGGATGTCGGCCGGACTCATTGAGAAGCTGGCCGTTCCGCAGAATCCGCTCGACATCCTCGCCCAACAGACCGTGGCCGCCGTGGCGCTCGAAGCTCTCGGCGTCGACGAGTGGTTCGATACCGTTCGCCGAAGCGCGCCCTTCGCGACGCTGCCCCGGAGCGCATTCGACGCGACCCTCGATCTGCTCAGCGGGCGGTATCCATCGGACGAGTTCGCGGAGCTGCGTCCCCGCATCATCTGGGACCGCGTGGAGGGAACCATCGTGGGCCGGCGCGGCGCGCAACGCCTCGCAGTGACCTCGGGCGGCACGATCCCCGACCGGGGGCTCTTTGGGGTCTTTATGGTGGGCGGCGAGAGCGACGCCCAGGGCGGGCGGCGGGTGGGTGAGCTCGACGAAGAGATGGTCTACGAGTCGCGCGTCGGCGATATCTTCGCGCTGGGCGCGACGAGCTGGCGCATCGAGGAGATCACCCACGACCGCGTTGTCGTGACCCCGGCATTCGGCCAGCCGGGTCGCGTTCCGTTCTGGAAGGGCGACGGCATCGGCCGGCCAGCCGAGCTGGGTCAGGCCATAGGCGAGTTCGCCCGCGAGCTGTCGGCGGGGCACGAG